>OMJF01000128.1 GCA_900299285.1 Anabaena sp. 54
CTTGAATCTGGTAACTTTGTTGTTCTTGCTACAGGCTTTGATAAACAACAATGGATAGATAATGTCATATTTCATGCGCGACTCATCGAAAAAGATAACGGCGATCGCCAAATCATCATCGAAGAAGATAATTTCGAGGAAGGATTAGTTGATACACTTATCGAAGCAGGAATCAAAAAAGAAGATATCGTCACCACTTGGCAACAAACAATTAATACGAATAAATAACCTACGCGACATAAATAGCGTCCTTTTCTACAGAACTAATAATTTGAGGTTTCAACATTTTTTTAGTGACTAAATCAACAGACAAAGATAAATTATCTTCTAAGAAAAATTTTAAGTCCATATATTGATCAAAGGTAACTTTTCCTTCAAATTCTACCAGTAAATCAAGATCGCTAGTATTTTTTGCTTCATCTCTTGCATAAGAACCAAATAAAGCTAAGGAAGTTACACCATAACTTTTAATAGTGGTTAAGTTTTTTTTCAGGAAGTTAATTAAATATTCTCTATTCATGATTATTACCTACAGAGTTATAAATTGATTCTGCCAGGATATGTTACAATTTTAGTCATAAAATTAACAAATTAATAATTCAAATTATTACATGAAAGAAACCAAAATCGGATTAGTATTAGCAGGTGGTGGAGCTAAAGGCGCGTACCAATCAGGCGTGGTCAAATACCTGGCAGAAATTGACTTTGCACCTCTTATGATTGCAGGTACAAGTATTGGTGCGCTCAATGGTGCGATCCTCGCCTCTGGTACATCATTTAAACAATCAAGCGATCGCCTCTGGCAACTATGGAAAGAACTAGGCGAAGCCAACATTATCAACTGGCAGTTAGTTAAATATCCACTGCAATCCTTGGCACAATATTTACATCTATCACAGGAAGACGCTTCTTTCTGCGACCCTAACCCACTGGATAAATTTTTACGCTACGCAATCAATCCCCAACAACTGCGAGCAGGAATCGAACTATGGGTAGCCGCGTTTCCCTCAGCACACAATTTTCTCCCATCTCAATACAAAGCAGGTCAGCTTGTCCCCACCATCGGCAATGCTATAAGTTCTTTTGCTGGACAATCCGCCGAATATATCCATGTCCAATCATCTGAAACCGATGAAGAAATTTATCAAACATTACTCGCCAGTGCTGCTATTCCTTTAGCATTTAAGTCCCGCAAAGTTGATGGAACACATTATGTTGATGGTTGGCTAGGTGATAATGTCCCCCTCAAAGCCCTAGCAAATCGCGGTTGTACCCATGCGATCGTCATTCATTTAGGAAATGGTGAGCTATGGAATCGTCATGATTTCCCTAATCAAACAATTATTGAAATTCGTCCAACAGAAACAATTAATTTGGACGGCATACCGATCATCAGAGACCTAACTACAATGTTAGATTTCAGTCCCGAACGGATTCAACTCTTGCAAAATCGAGGTTATCAAGATGCCAAACGCATTCTCGAACCAATTTTACAAACACTCATCATCGAGCGATCGCGCCAAGAAAGTTTTGCGCGGCTTCAGGAAACATCAAAGCGATTAATAGAAGATCCATCAATATATTAATTAAAACTGAATGATGAAACAGCCTTGGGGTGCAGTACAAATAAACAAGGCGCTGTGCGCTATGATTTCGGGTGTGGGGATAGGAATGATCTTCTGGGGGTGTAATACCAATAACCTCCGGTCTAAAAATGAGACATGGAAGATATATAAAAATCCTCGCTATGGTTTTGAGTTTCCTTATCCCCAAACTTGGCAGGAATTAGGCAACCCAGACAACAGTGATGGTATTGCTTTAGCACCAGCAAATCAGAAAACTGTGGAAATTCGCGCCCATGCAAGTAAGCCTTTACTAACAACACCAAAACCAAATCCCCAGTCAGTGTATAACTTTCGGACTAATCAAGGATTTTCTGGAGTCATGTCCATAGAAGTAGGGGAGCGGGTGACTGTAATTAAGTTAACCATTACTCAATCACAATTGGAATATCACTGGCAAGGAAAAAGCAGCAGTCAAGAATTTCCCAATTATTATCGGTTGTTTTATTACATAGCTCAAGAGTATAAAATTAGTCAGTAGTTGGTTGTCAGTTGTCAGTTGTCAGCTACCCATTACCTGTTCCCTGTTCCCTGTTCCCTATTCCCTGTTCCCTGTTCCCTGTTCCCTATTCCCTGTTCCCTGTTACCTATTCCCTGTTCCCTGTTCCCTGTTCCCTGTTCCCTGTTCCCTTAAATTAAGAGAATTTAATGATGAAGAGGGGACATAAACCTGATAGATTTAGCTATCAGCGAGTAAAAACTGGTAAAGATGAAAGTCCTGGTTATTGGTGGTGATGGGTATTGCGGTTGGGCAACCGCGCTTTACCTTTCTAATCGAGGTTATGAAGTTGGCATTTTAGATAGTTTGGTGCGACGACACTGGGATAATGAACTGGGTATGGAAACCCTGACCCCAATCGCACCAATTCACCAACGTCTTCAGCGATGGCAGGATTTGACTAGTAAGTCCATTGATCTGTTTATCGGTGATATAACTAATTACGAATTTCTGCACAAAGCCTTACACAAATTTCAACCAACTGCCATAGTGCATTTTGGTGAACAGCGTTCAGCCCCATTTTCCATGATAGACCGTGAACACGCTGTTCTTACCCAGGTTAATAATGTGGTGGGTACGTTGAACTTGCTGTATATTATGCGGGAAGATTTCCCAGATTGCCATTTGGTGAAATTGGGAACAATGGGTGAGTATGGAACTCCGAATATTGACATTGAAGAGGGATATATCACCATTGAACACAACGGACGCAAGGATACTTTGCCCTATCCTAAGCAGCCTGGTTCAATGTATCACCTGAGTAAAGTCCATGATAGCCATAATATCCACTT
Organism: Anabaena sp. 54; assembly: GCA_900299285.1. Taxonomy (GTDB): domain Bacteria; phylum Cyanobacteriota; class Cyanobacteriia; order Cyanobacteriales; family Nostocaceae; genus Dolichospermum. The sequence goes on from OMJF01000128.1 coordinate 2,913, forward strand.
TGCTTGTCGGATTTGGGGATTAAGGGCTACAGACTTAAATCAAGGGATAGTTTACGGTGTCTTAACCGACGAAACGGGGATGGATGAACTATTAATTAACCGCTTAGATTATGATGGTGTATTTGGTACAGCATTGAACCGTTTTTGTATTCAAGCGGCGGTAGGGCATCCCCTCACCGTGTACGGTAAAGGTGGACAAACTCGCGGCTTCTTGGATATTCGGGATACGGTACGATGTATTGAATTAGCGATCGCCAATCCCGCAGAACCAGGAGAATTTCGTGTGTTTAACCAATTTACTGAACTATTTAGTGTGGGTGATTTGGCTATGATGGTGAAAAAAGCTGGTAACGCTATGGGATTAAATGTGGATATCAACCATATTGATAACCCCAGAGTAGAGAAAGAAGAACACTACTTCAACGCCAAAAATACTAAACTCCTAGATTTAGGTTTACAACCTCACCTCCTCTCAGATTCTTTACTTGACTCATTGTTAAACTTTGCTGTCAAGTACCAGAACCGAGTTGATCACAAACAAATTCTTCCCAAGGTTTCTTGGCATAGAAAATAGGTGACAGGTTCTACGCCACGGGGACAGGTGACAGGTGACAGTTCACTCCTGACTCCTGAACTCCTGACTCGTGAACTCCTGACTCCTGAACTCCTGACTCCTGAACTCCTGACTCGTGAACTCCTGCTTTCTGGTTTTTTATGCGAATTGCTCTATTCACCGAAACTTTTTTACCCAAAATTGACGGGATTGTAACACGCCTACGCCATACAGTTGACCATTTACAACGCAATGGTAATCAAGTCTTAGTATTTGCCCCCGAAGGTGGCATCAGAGAACATAAAGGTGCGAAAGTTTACGGAGTTAGTGGCTTTCCCTTACCGCTATATCCAGAGTTAAAAATGGCACTGCCTCGTCCTGCCATTGGTCATGCTTTAGAAGAATTTAAACCAGATATTATTCACGTTGTTAATCCGGCAGTGCTAGGTTTATCAGGGATTTTTTATAGTAAAGTTCTCAAAATTCCCTTGGTGGCTTCTTATCATACCCATTTGCCCCAATATCTGCAACATTACGGATTAGGAGTGTTAGAAGGATTACTATGGGAATTGCTCAAGCTAGGTCATAATCAAGCTGCATTAAATCTGTGTACTTCCACGGTTATGGTAGAAGAATTATCCCAACATGGCATCGAAAGATTAGATTTGTGGCAACGGGGGGTAGATACAGAGTTATTTCATCCCGATTTAGCTAGTGACAAAATGCGATCGCATTTGTCCCAAAATCATCCGCATAGCCCCTTGTTGTTGTATGTTGGTCGTCTTTCGGCTGAAAAGGAAATTGAACGCATTAAACCCATTCTAGAAGCCATTCCTGAGGCCAGATTAGCATTAGTTGGAGATGGACCCCATCGCCAAGCTTTGGAAAAACATTTTGCTGGTACAAATACTTACTTTGTTGGTTATCTCCAGGGTAAAGAATTAGGTTCAGCCTTTGCCAGTGCTGATGCTTTTATTTTTCCTTCCCGTACAGAAACACTGGGGTTAGTGTTGCTAGAAGCCATGGCCGCAGGGTGTCCAGTGATAGCAGCCCGTTCGGGAGGTATACCTGATATTGTCACAGATGGTGTAAATGGATATCTTTTTGATCCCCAGGCTGATATTCAAGAGGCCATTAATGCTACTGTAAATTTGTTAAAACAACGACAGGAAATAAATATTATCCGTAAAAATGCCCGTGCTGAAGCGGAAAAATGGGGATGGTCATCTGCTACACAACAACTTCAAGATTATTATCAAAAAATAGTCTTCAACCATGAAAAATTCAATTCTTAATTACCGATTTCCGTGACCTGTGACAGAAACCCCAGGGACTTTACTACCCTGCGGTATCTGTTAATTAACCCTCTTGGGAACTATTATTTTCCGAAGATTGTTCACCTATTTTCAGTTGTTTTTTCGATTGCTTTAACTGCTTCCAAAGTAACTTTATTTGCTTATAAGCGTCCTCTGGTGTAACTTTTCCACCTGTTTCTAAATTACAGATATAGCTAACTTTTTGGGCAAATTCCTGTAAATTAGCATTGAATACCAAGTTTTCTGGTTTGACACGACCATAGTAGCGACTACGGGGATAGAGAAAATCGTCTTTACTCACTATTTTTTTCTCCATTTACTCAACTGCCCTATAAAATGTATAAAATGTATATCAGCACCAGTCCTTTCGACATCATATCTACTTAGAAGTAGATGGAAAATAAAATGTAACAGAATACTTGCTTTCAGTTTTTTTTGCTACATCCAATGCCTGAATATGTATTTATAAGTTAGGCACTTGAGGAGTTTTTTAGCATTCATCTGATAGTGCAGGGTTTCATGGGCTATAGGTGGAGCTTTAGAGTAATTGGTCATGTTTGATTATTCCCTCATTTATTAACAACAGACTATATAAACTTCTGTAAGTTATGACTATATTCCTGAAAATAGATTAGTATATTCTACAATATTTTGCAAATCAAAATTTTGGCAGCAGATCACACACATTGAAAACAGATTGAGATTAGATACACAACTACGGACACATATCATAAAAATTAAGTAAATATATTTATATAGGAAATATGAGGCTTAATGATTTATACACATTTTCTTATTGGTTTACCTTAATTAATCCAGCGACAGGGAACAGATAAGAGTAATAATCTTACATTAGCAGTCTAGAATAGATCGGAGGAACTTAAATTAGCTAACTTAAATTAGTTGGTGAAATATGCCGAAAAGTCCTGTTCACCAATGACTAATAACTAAAGATAAAATGGTGAAGCTGATTTCATCAAAGTCGTCCACTACCAAAAACAGTTTTTAATATCTGATCATGTCTGTTAATTCTAAACTCTATGAAGGCAAAGCTAAAATTCTCTACGCTACAGAAGATCCAGAAATTTTGTTAGCTGATTTTAAAGATGATGCTACAGCCTTTAATGCTCAAAAACGCGGCAGCATTGAGAATAAGGGGATAATCAACTGTAGTATTTCCAGCCAACTATTTCAACAATTGGCCAAACAGGGTATTAAAACTCATTTTATTGATAGTCCAGCCCCGAATCTCATGCGAGTAAAAGCGGTGAAAATCATCCCTGTGGAAGTGGTGGTGAGGAACATTGCGGCTGGTAGTCTGTGTAAGCAAACTGGATTAATACCAGGTACAGTTTTATCAAAGCCATTAGTGGAGTTCTATTACAAAAATGATGATTTAGGTGATCCTTTACTGACGCGCGATCGCTTATTGCTTTTAGAATTAGCGACACCGGCACAAGTTGATCAAATTACCCATCTAGCATTGAAAATTAACAAATTTCTCCAGGAGTTTTGGGAAAAATGCCAGATTACCCTAGTAGACTTTAAACTTGAATTTGGTGTAGACCAGCAACAGCAAATACTGTTAGCTGATGAAATTAGTCCTGATACCTGTCGTTTATGGGACATGAACCAAACCGATCCTGAAAGCAGGATTATGGATAAAGATCGTTTTCGTCGTGACTTAGGAAATATAGAGAATGCTTACCAGCAGGTTTTACAGAGAGTATTAAAAGTAGTTTAAACTACTTAAACAAGGTAAATAATTGTTGACGATTAATGGTGTGTGGTAGTAGAAAGAAAAATGATTAAAACAAGTTTAACAAGGGGATTAATGGCAATGGTAGCCATTACAGTTCCCATTGTTGGTTCTTCTGTCAAGGCAAATGCCCAAGCTGTTAATAGTCTTGCACAGACAACAGAAATTTTCACAGTAGATACAAACCAAGTAGACAAGCACAATCCTGGTAAAATTGACAAAAACGAATGTAGGGGCAATCCCCCCGTGGTGGCCTCAAAAACGAATGTAGGGGCAATCCCCCCGTGGTGGCCCAAAAACGAATGTAGGGGCAATCCCCCCGTGGTGGCCCAAAA
>OMJF01000129.1 GCA_900299285.1 Anabaena sp. 54
ATTTCGTTTTTATGAGGTACAAATCATAATCATGAAACTCTTGTGGGGTGGGCATCTTGCCCGCCCAAATTGTACCTCATTACACCGGAAAATGCTGTAACTATAACCGGAAAATGCTGTAACTATAAGAAGATGTTTAATCGGAGAACAGGAAATATTAGAAAGCTTACGTTAGGCTAGATAAAACTGCAAAATAACGGATTATTTCATCCGTGTAAATCCTGACTAAATTTAATGATGTTAAAATTGCAACATCTTAAAACCACTAATACAGGGTGGTCATTGGATCAACGAGATCCAAAGTTCATCGAATCTATGATGCCCATATTGGGCTTGTTATATAACTTCTACTTTCGAGTCCGAACCAGTGGCTGGGAAAATGTCCCAGATGGAAAAATTCTCGTTGTCGGTTCTCATAATGGCGGACTAGCATCTCCAGACACATCAATGATGTTATATGACTGGTATCGTCGCTTCGGTGTACAACGACAGATTTATGGGTTAATGCACCCCAAGGTTTGGGATGTCTTTCCTCCAGCAGCAGAAATGGCCATGAAAGCTGGTGCAGTCAGAGCCCATCCTAAAATGGCTTACACGGCTTTGCGGGCTGGCGCTAGTGTCCTAGTCTATCCTGGTGGTGCTGAGGATGTCTTTCGACCCCATATAATGCGAGATAAAATTTACTTTGCTCAACGCCAGGGATTTATCAAGTTAGCATTGCGGGAAAATGTGCCGATTGTTCCAGCGATTTCCTGGGGTTCACATGATACCCTGATTGTTCTGGCTGATATATATCAGATTATGCAGCAATTCCATAACATGGGAATGCCTTGGATATTTGGGGTTGACCCTCTGGTTTTTCCTATTTATCTAGGATTACCTTGGGGACTGGCTTTTGGTCCGTTACCTAATATTCCCTTACCCATATCTATCTATACTAGGGTTTGTCCCCCGATTGTGTTCCCACGCTATGGAAAAGAAGCCGCAAGCGATCGCACCTATGTTAATGAATGTTATGAGTTAGTCAGAAGCAAAATGCAGCAGGAGTTAGATACTCTCATCCAACAAGCTACTCATTAACAGTAGCCTGGCGGTCTCTAGTCGCCAGGTATTTTTAATTAATAGCGGATTCATAATAGGTAATTGGACTCTGTTACCTGAGACTTGACCTTGAAAAAGTCAAAAATTGAGGAAATTGCACCTTAATTGTTCGGTTGTACCACTTTGACTTCTTCACACCAAAGTCTACAATTCCATGATTATAAGGTGTAGACATCTTCCTAGCCACCGTTACCTACTGTAGCAATTCTGCAATCAAGGGACAAAAACCTGTGTACAAATGGATTTTACCAAGTCTCAAGGAAGTTTTATCCGCAAGTCAGTCTCATAAGGCTGACTGTTCTCCCACTCAGGCTGAACACAAATGGCGTGTCAGTCTCGCAGCCACGGAAAATCTGCTTTTGAGTTTTTTCCAGTCTCTGGCTAGGACTTTACCCCATACTAACCCAGGTTTGGTTTTAGCCGCGCCAGCACCCTTATTTAGTCACCCAGAACTCACACAACATTTACAGACAATAACTTTTACCGCCAAACCGTTTAACCCTTTGGCTTTGATGCCGTTCATCCTGCCCTCAGAAATCCCCCATAATGTAAATAATATTAATAATATTAATCATATCAATCATATTAATCATATAGAAACTATTTCTCCTCATACTCCCTGCCAAGAATCTATTTTACCTTTATTACCGGCTGATCCTCTAGCAGCAGAGCAGTTTTGTTTAGTCTTCACAGATGAATTTAGATTGGTGCTGGTTTTGTCTCAAGATGAATTTGGTCAGAAAGAGTTTTTATTTTCCTTTGCACCAGAAATAGTACAACAGGCTTGGGAATCTTTAGGCTCTAGGGTAGTTTTAACTAATCCAGAATTGTTTGCTGATTTAGATGCTAAAGTTCAAAACTATCCTTTAGTTGCTCCAGACTATCACACTATCATGCAATTTAGTAAATTACTACTTGAGGAATTAACTATCCCAGAAATTAATCCACCAGTTACCCATACTTTATCATCTGTTCCTTCTCCTACTCCACCGCCAAAACATCCATCTCGTCCTGATGTAGAATTACTACAAGCCTTTGCCCATGAAGTCCGCACTCCTTTAACAACAATTCGTATGATGACACGGTTGCTATTAAAACACCAGGATTTACCTGTCAATGTTATCAGTCGTCTGGAAGTTATTGATCATGAATGTACTGATCAAATTGACCGGATGGAGTTATTATTTAAGGCAGCCGAATTAGAAAACTTATCCCAACAACCCCTAGTCTCAAAATTTTCCCAGTCCGTCCATGGTCAACTAACACCGATGTGTTTAGATCAAGTATTAAAGGAAAGTATTCCCCGTTGGCAACAAGCAGCAACTCGCCGTAATCTAACTTTAAATGTGGTCTTACCTAAGCAACTGCCAACGGTTGTTAGTAATCCTGCTATGCTAGACCGGGTACTCACAGGTTTAATTGAGAATTTTACCCGCAGTTTACCCCCCGGAAGTTGTATTCAAGTCCAAGTAATGACCGCTGGTGATCAATTAAAATTACAATTTTCACCGCAGTTTAATTATCAAGATCCTCAAAACTCTATGACAACACCACCAATTCGTAGATCTTTAGGTCAATTATTAATGTTCCAGCCAGAAACAGGAGCAATTACTTTAAATATAGCTGCAACTAAGCATTTATTTCAAGCAATTGGTGGCAAGTTGATTGTTCGTCAACGTCCTCAAAATGGTGAAGTGTTGACGATTTTCTTACCTGTAGAAAGTTAGATAATTCTGAATTTTTCTCTGTCATAAGCAATTGAGAACTCTATGCCAAATTTAGCAAAAAGTAAATCCCACCAGCGGCTAAAACGCCAACTACTCATCGTGATGTTAGTGATTTTTAGCTCAAGTGTGGCTATGGGCTGTATATTCGGATTCGTCACCAGCGCCCACGGTGCAAATTTTCTAAACTCTTACCTTGCGCCCTTGGGCGAAACATAATTTCTCGCGGCAAAATGTTATAATTAGGCAGTTTCAATATTAAAATAATAATTAAAACTACTCATTGTATAGAAGTGATCAGTTTTTTAATTCGGTTTTTGAGTAAATTCTCATTTTCCGCCCAGCCATCATAAAAGCGATTGGGTTAAATTAAACGTCTATAATCATATAGCCACAGCTTAAACCTCCATCCCTGTTGATTTAATTCTTAAACTGCCATGCTAAAACTTTTGTTGGGCGATCCCAACGCTCGTAAACTTAAAAAATACCAACCTGACATTACAGAAATTAACCTCTTAGAGGAAGATATTAAACCGCTTTCTGATGAACAGTTAAAGGCTAAAACCGTCGAGTTTAAACAACGACTATCTAAGGGTGAAACCCTAGATGATATTCTACCAGAAGCTTTTGCTGTGGTTCGGGAGTCAGGTCGACGTGTTTTGGGATTGCGCCACTTTGATGTTCAATTACAAGGCGGTATAATCCTTCACAATGGGCAAATTGCGGAAATGAAAACCGGTGAGGGAAAAACTTTGGTAGCGACTTTACCGAGTTACTTAAATGCCTTAACTGGTAAGGGTGTTCACGTAATTACCGTTAACGATTATCTAGCCCGTCGGGATGCAGAATGGATGGGTCAAGTACATCGGTTCTTGGGTTTGAATGTGGGGCTAATTCAGTCTACAATGACCCCCAGTGAACGCAAGAAAAATTATGATTGTGACATTACTTATGTAACGAATAGTGAAATAGGTTTTGATTACCTGCGGGATAATATGGCTACCTCTATGTCCGAGGTGGTGCAACGGCCATTTAATTTCTGTGTCATTGATGAGGTAGATTCAATTTTAGTTGATGAAGCCCGGACACCGCTGATTATTTCTGGTCAGGTGGAAAGACCCACGGAAAAATACTTACAAGCAGCGGAAATTTCTTTTACTCTCAAAAAAGATGAACATTACGAAGTTAATGAAAAGGATCGTAATGTTCTTTTGACAGATGAAGGTTTTGCAGAGGCGGAAAATCAACTAGGTGTGACAGATTTATTTGACCCAGAAGACCCTTGGGCGCATTTTATTTTTAATGCAATTAAAGCCAAGGAATTGTTCCTCAAAGATGTTAATTATATTGTCCGCAATGATGAAGTTGTGATTGTAGATGAATTTACGGGGCGGGTATTGCCCGGTAGACGATGGAGTGATGGATTACACCAGGCAATTGAGGCCAAAGAACGGGTAGAAATTCAGCCAGAAACCCAAACTTTGGCGACAATTACCTATCAAAACCTGTTTTTGCTGTATCCCAAGTTGGGGGGAATGACAGGAACTGCAAAAACCGAAGAAGTGGAGTTTGAAAAGATATATAAACGAGAAGTGACAGTTATTCCCACAAATCAGCCCAGAAGAAGGGAAGATTTATCTGATATGGTGTTTAAAACCGAATCAGGGAAATGGAGAGCGATCGCTAAAGAATGTGCCGAAATGCACGAAAATGGTAGACCTGTGTTAGTGGGAACAACTAGTGTCGAAAAATCTGAACTCCTGAGCCGACTCCTGAAAGAAATGGAAATTCCCCACGAGTTACTCAATGCTAGACCAGAAAACGTAGAACGAGAAGCGGAAATTATCGCCCAAGCTGGCCGCAGTGGGGCTGTAACTATTGCTACTAACATGGCAGGACGAGGTACAGATATCATTCTTGGTGGTAACTCTGAGTATATGGCCAGGTTGAAACTGCGGGAATATTTTATGCCCCGCATTGTCAGACCAGAAGATGATGATAATTTTGGTATCCAAAGGGCTTCTGGACTACCTATAGGTGGTAGCGGTGGTGGACAGGGTTTTGTACCGGGGAAGGTGAAAACTTGGCGGGCTTCTCCAGAAATTTTCCCCACCCAATTAACAAAGGAAACAGAACAGCTTTTAAAAGCGGCTGTAGAGTCGGCTGTAAAGGCTTACGGCGAACGTAGTTTACCGGAGTTGGAAGCGGAAGACAAAGTGGCTGTAGCAGCGGAAAAAGCCCCGACAGATGATGTGGTAATTCAGAAATTGCGGGCGGCCTACCAAGAGATTAAACGTGAATATGAGGAATTTACCAGCCGCGAACATGATCAAGTAGTAGCACGAGGGGGGTTGCACGTCATTGGTACAGAGCGCCATGAATCACGACGAATTGATAATCAATTGCGTGGCCGGGCGGGAAGACAAGGCGACCCCGGAACTACAAGATTTTTCCTCAGTTTAGAGGATAACCTATTACGCATCTTTGGAGGCGATCGCGTTGCTGGATTGATGAATGCGTTTCAAGTCGAAGAAGATATGCCTATTGAATCGGGTATGTTGACTCGCAGCTTAGAAGGCGCACAGAAAAAGGTAGAAACCTATTACTACGATATCCGTAAACAGGTATTTGAATATGACGAGGTCATGAATAATCAACGTCGGGCCATTTATGCAGAACGTCGTCGAGTCTTGGAAGGCGAAGATTTGAAGGAACAGGTGATCAAATACGCTGCAAAAACCATGGACGACATCGTTGACTATTACATTAACCCTGATTTACCTTCAGAAGAATGGGAATTGGAGAAATTAGTAAATAAGGTAAAAGAGTTTGTTTACCTGTTGGCTGATATGCAGCCTAGCCAATTGGAAGATATGGGAATTTTGGAAATTAAGGCTTTTCTCCACGAACAAGCGCGAATTGCTTATGATATCAAAGAAGCGCAAATTGACCAAATTCAACCAGGTTTAATGCGCCAAGGGGAACGATTTTTTATTCTTCAACGCATTGATACTTTGTGGCGGGAACATCTACAACAAATGGATGCTCTGCGTGAGTCCGTTGGCTTGCGTGGATACGGGCAAAAGGACCCGCTCATTGAGTACAAGAGTGAGGGTTATGAGTTATTCCTGGATATGATGGTGAATATCCGCCGTGATGTGGTTTATTCTCTGTTTATGTTCCAGCCTCAAGCACAGCCTACTGTACAGGCTTGGTGAGATGGTTTAGGGGTTTTTTCTGGCTACGGGCGCAGAGGCACTTGATAAGCCGTTTTCTGCGTCTTTTGTTTTATGATCAGCAGGGGAGAAATGAACCACGAAGGAGCGAAGAGCGCGAAGGAAGGAGGGTTTGGGAGAGATATTTTGCTTTGGTTCTCATCATCTAAAATTTTCTTATGACTCCCGCTACAGATGATTAACTGATATGATATCGCCTAGAAGGAAGCAAGTCAAAAAGGCATTGATCGCAAATTTACTGATAGCTAATTATGGTTGTTGTAGCAATTCTCGCGGCAGGAAAAGGCACAAGAATGAGATCTAATCTGCCTAAGGTTTTACATTCTTTGGCTGGAAGATCTTTGGTGGAACGGGTTATTGAAAGTGCTGAACCTCTTTCACCTTCACGCAAATTAGTCATTGTTGGTTATCAGTCTCAGGAAGTAAAAACTGCTATTGATTCAATTCATGGCGTGGAGTTTGTGGAACAAACTGTACAATTAGGTACGGGTCATGCTATCCAACAATTACTTCCCTATTTACAAGATTATACTGGGGATTTATTAATTTTAAATGGTGATGTCCCTTTGCTCAGAACTGAAACTCTGAGGGATCTCTTACATACTCACCAAGAAAAACATAATTCCTGTACTATTCTGACTGCACAATTGCCAAATCCCCAAGGTTATGGTAGGGTTTTTCGTGATAGTCAAGGTATTGTCCAAAAAATAGTTGAAGATAAAGATTGTACTCCTATTCAAAGAGAAAATGACCGGGTAAATGCTGGTATTTATTGCTTTTGTTGGCCAGATTTGGCTAAGATATTACCACATTTACAAGCTAATAATGCCCAAAAAGAATATTACCTCACTGACGCTGTAACTCAGGTGGGTAAGGTAATGGCAGTGGATGTTCAAGATTACCAAGAAATTTTGGGAATTAATGATAGATTACAGTTGGCGACTGCTAATGATATTCTCCAAAGACGTATTCACGCCAAATGGTTATTGGCAGGTGTGACGTTAATTAACCCTGATAGTATTACTATTGATGAAACTGTGGAATTACAGCCAGATGTGATTATTGAACCTCAAACCCATTTGCGTGGGAAGACGGTAATTAAGTCTGGTAGTCGCATTGGACCGGGAAGTTTAATTGAAAATAGCGACTTGGGTGAAAATGTCACGGTTCTATATTCTGTGGTCACGGATAGTATTATTCAGGATAATACCCGCATTGGTCCCTATGCCCATTTACGCGGTCATGCTAATGTGGGTGTAGGGTGTAGAATCGGTAATTTTGTTGAGTTGAAAAACACTCAATTGGGCGATCGCACTAATGTGTCACATCTCTCGTATTTAGGTGATACTACCGCCGGAACTCAGGTAAATGTCGGTGCAGGGACAATTACTGCTAATTATGACGGTGTGAATAAGCATAAAACAATTATTGGCGATCGCACCAAAACCGGTTCTAATAGTGTTTTAGTTGCACCTATTACTATCGGGAATGATGTCTACATCGCCGCAGGTTCAACGGTGACGGAAGATGTAGCCGACGATGCCTTAGTAATTGCACGTAGTCGTCAGGTAGTCAAACCAGGTTGGAAAATGAAAACTCCAGATTGACTTTTATTTTGTAGTTTTGTAGGGTGCGTTCGCAACGCACTATAATCTCACAAATATCCTCAATTTGCTCTATTCTATGGGCCACCACGGGGATGGGCCACCACGGGGGGTTTGGGCAACCACGGGGGGTTTGGGCCACCACGGGGATGGGCCACCACGGGGGGTTTGGGCCACCACGGGGGGGTCGTCCGTTATTTGGGCCACCACGGGGGGTCGTCCGTTATTTGGGCAACCACGGGGGGTCGTCCGTTATTTGGGCAACCACGGGGGGTCG
>OMJF01000130.1 GCA_900299285.1 Anabaena sp. 54
ATGTTATGAGGTACAAGAACCCCACCCCCAACCCCCGCCAATATTAAAAGTTTATCCTCTTCCTCCCCCCGCAGCGGGGGGATTGAGGGGGGTGCTGCGGGGGGATTGAGCAAAGGATGAATTAACCACAGAAGCTGCTAATTTTTTCGATTCTTTTAGAATATATCCAAATCGGATTATTAATGACAATTAGGATGATTATTGTCCTAGAATATGCTTATCAAAAATTCAGCAGATTTTAGCTTTTAAAACACCCTCTTATTTACTCCCAATTTTTTGGATCATTACATCTGTATTCATCAATTTATCCCAAAAACGAAAATACAAACCATAATTACAATTAAACTTATGATGATGAAGAGTATGGTGGGTTGGTGTAATCCAATTTTTACTCCAAAAACCAATCATCCAAGAACGGGGATAAACTTCATAACCGGTATGATTGATAACAGCAAATATGGTCATTAAGGTTAATAATAAAAGTACCATACTAATGTGAATGGGAATAATAAAAACCAAAATAGGAATAAAAATTGCTTGAATAACACTCTCAACAGGATCAAAAGAAAAAGATGTCCAGGGTGTAGGATTAATAGATTCGTGATGTATTTGATGAAAACGACGATATATACGGGGAGTGTGTAACCAGCGGTGAGTCCAGTAAAAATAAGTATCGTGAAGAAATAAATAAATAAACAAACTCAAAGGTAAATATAATAAACTATATTCCAGAGGATTAAAATAAACTTTCGTATCTGCTGAGACAATCACAGTCATCATTAAAGCACCAGGTACAGCAAAAATCAGACAAGATAAAAGTGACCATTTAATTTCGCTGTTGATTTTACTTTTACGTCCGTCAAAATCATGAAGACGACGACCCTCCCAAGACTTTGGACGACGAACCCAAAGCAACCAATAGAGAAACGAGGACACAACTAGGTATCTTATTGAAAGGACAACAAACATGAACAAAATCGAGATAGCAAATTGTGTCAAGCTAGGAAGCATAGGGGTAGGATATAAAATGATGGCTAAGACATAATATAACATCCCCCTCAACCTAAAAGTTAAGGGGGTTATTCGGTAAAACTATTACAAAAACCAACCGTAAGAGTGTAAACCCTTACCCAAAAGATTTACACCCAGGTAACAAATCCAAACCACAACAAAACCAGCAGCAGCTAAAATTGCCGGTTTTCTACCTTGCCAACCGCGAGTTATTCTAGAATGGAGATAGGCCGCGAAAACTAACCAAGTAATTAGCGCCCAAGTTTCCTTGGGGTCCCAACTCCAGTAAGAACCCCAGGCTTCATTAGCCCAAACTCCACCAGCGATAATACCGATAGTCAAAAGGGGAAATCCTAAGCCAATAATGCGGTAACTAATATTATCCAGGGTTTCAGCTAAATTCAGGCGTTGAGGTGAAAGATTTTCAGTAGTTTTACTAGAGGTAGTTGTAACTAAATCTAAAACCGCTGTGCCGTTTCCGTTGTTATTGCTTTCCATGCGTGAAAAGCCATTAGTTTCCGCAGTGTTTGTAGATGTAATTAATTCTAACTCATCTGCTTTGATTAATTTATAACCATTGCTGCGATAACCGCCATTACCAACAGAACTACCTTGTAATTGGATATTTTTTCCGCCCGTGACAATTAAAAAAGCGATCGCTAACAATGCCCCTACCATCAAAGCAGAGTAACTTAACATCATAACACTAACGTGCATCATCAGCCAATTAGATTTCAAAGCCGGGACTAAAGGCTCTGAAACCTGCATATTTGATGGTAGAGTCAGAGTAGCAAAAGCCGTAATTCCCATAGCTACTGGTGCAGTGACAACACCAACCAAGCGACTACGACTACTATTTTCAGCAATTAGATGTACAGCGGTAATTCCCCAAGTCAGGAAAAATAGAGACTCATAGAGATTACTGAGGGGAAAATATCCCGCTTCTATCCATCTAGCCCCCAACAAAGTAGCCATACACAAATTAGCAATGGCCATTCCAGCCGTCCCCAAAGCCGCTGTCAGCGATAAACTCGGAAAAGCCGCCCCCACCCAGTACACCAACATTGTACAGAATAAGACAGCAAAAGAGGCGTTATCTAGCCAGTTCTGGAGTACAACCAGATTCATAAACAATTCTCTCCAGTGGATACTTGAAAAATTCATTGCGCTTACCTTGATCCTATCTGGTTTTGGGGATTAGTCATATTGCAAGATTAACCGTTGATAATTCATAGCACCCAAACATTTAGATATAACCGCCTGGGAATGAATTCCCAGTCTCATAGCAAAAGTCATCTCAAGATGACTAAATAAACCAGAAATTTTTGAGTAAACTTTAGTTTACTTTCGCTATTAGCTTTGATAGCGTAGCGTGGCGTAAGCCATAATTCATTTCAGGGCGGGTTTGAAAGCCCACTGGATAATGCCACCGTTGAACCGGATTAAATTAATATGATTTGGCGGATATTAAAAATTGTCGCTTGTATTGATTGTGGGAATTTTCTATTATTCTCACAGCTACTTTCTTCTTTGCGTCTTTGCCACTTTGCGCGAAACATAACACACAGGAACACACGAAGAAAATATTAATTTTATCCTGAAAATTCTTAAATCCTAGATATCCTGATTCTGACAAAAAATATCATTGGTAGGAAATCTTGCTACTATAGAGTAAACATAGAGGTATGATTTATGCCTAACGTCGAAAAAATCAGCATTGCCCTGACCCCAGAAATGGCAGCTTTGGTTCGTGATGCGGTAAAATCTGGTGAATATGCCAGCAGCAGTGAAATTATCCGTGAAGCACTGGGAGACTGGAAATATAAACGGTTACTACAATGCCAAAATCTTGATGAAATACATCGTTTGTGGCAAGAAGGTATTAATAGCGGCGCTGGAAAATATGCAGATATAGAAGCTATTAAGCTAGAAGCACGTAAACGATTAGGTCAGATTTCATAAAAGGGATATGTAACTAAATGACATATCTAATTCGTACCAATCAAGCAGAAGAGGATTTGATTGAAATATGGCTATATATTGCTACAGATAATCAAGTAATAGCTGATAGAATACTTGACCAAATAGAAGCAAAGTGCCAAATGTTGGCTAAAAATCCTGGTATTGGCCAATCACGTCCTGATATTTCTCCAGAACTGCGTTATTTCCCTGTTGGAAACTACTTGATTCTTTACCGCGAAATCAAAGATGGTATAGAGATTGTGCGTGTTGTCCATGGTGCAAGACACTTACCTGATGTTTTTGGTTAGGAATAATTATTTCTATAAGATTAGGACTTACGCAAGATGTAACTAAAACCCTGATTATTCCCTGGGGGTAATTCATGAATTACCCCTACTTTCGTTCTATTTTGCGTAATCCCCATTCAGGATTGATTATGATACAAATTTGACATTAAAAGTTAAAAGTCCATTAGTTTCCGCAACTGCTGTAGATGTAACTTTGATCCTATCTATTTTTGGGGATTAGTAATTGGCAAAATTAACTTTCAAAATTCATCAGACCTAAGTATTTAGTTAAAAAAGGTGAAAAAACCTCATAAATCAAAGTTAGCGGTTTTCCATGATGCCAAAATAAATAATGACGACCCCAAAAAGGTCCTTTTTCCTGAAAACCTGACTCTAACGCTTCTGAGTTACCATAATAAATACCTTGCACATCTCTATATAATTCAGTCCGTAACCGCGCTAAACTTGCCCAAATTGGTAAAGACTTGTTTTGTAAATATTCATCTACATGACTTGCTTCCCACCAAGACGCAGCATAATATAAACGTTGACCAGAAGCAGTTCGCACCCACACCTGTCGGCGCACTCTTGGACCTGGTAGCATTTGCATCATAGCTGGCGCATTATCCGAACTCATACCAATGGGTGACATATCAATCACATCTACCTCCGTAGGTTCACCTGTCAGCAGTTGTACGTGCCGAGTCGGAGAACCATCACCTAAAAGCAGTAATTGCCACGCTGGAGCTAACTGGGTGTGAGGTAAACCTTGTTTAACAACTTCCTCCCCGCCAGTCCAAATAGGAGTTAGACAATACCAAGGGGTAGGGAGGATTAAGTTATGTATCGGATTAAAAGTAGTAGTCAATTTTCTTTACAAAAGTTCATCTATCTACATACTATAGCAATTTTCATTTCTCTGTGTGCCTGGGCGCGAGACAAAAAAATGTGGTTTAAGCTGTTATGCAGCTAAATTGTACAATTCTAATATGGCCTTAATATGGCTAAATATTGTGGTGCAAGCATCCTGCCCGCTATCATCATACAAATTAAATTCAGTACAGCCTAGCTATGGAAAAATCGCTGTAATAATTGGAAAACTGCCCCTAGTATTATTTTTCCAACATTAGGGGCAGGTAACTTGTATGTAAAAAATGTATGTAAAAAATGCGGATGGCGAGACTCGAACTCGCAAGGGCTATGCCCACACGCCCCTCAAGCGTGCGCGTATACCAATTCCGCCACATCCGCAGGATTTCAACACAGATTAGACTATAACATAAAAAATGCTCAAATACAATATTTTCCCAAAATTTTGCAAATATTTTTTGAATGGGTATGAGACTGACAGAAATATGGTGACAGCAAAGGTGATATTAAAAAGTCTAGTCAAGAGGCCACATCATCCGATAGTCTGCTAAGAATTATGTTTGGGGATCTCTCGTCACGATTTACAGTAATGCAATAGCTTTATGTCAACAGGATGGGAGAAAATGTGAATCTACTGGTACTGATATCTTAACTAGAAAATGAAATTCGACAAAATATTAATTGCCAATCGAGGAGAAATCGCCCTTCGCATTCTCCGGGCCTGTGAAGAAATGGGAATTGCTACAGTTGCAGTTCATTCCACTGTTGACACAAACGCGCTCCACGTCCAACTTGCAGACGAAGCCGTTTGTATTGGTGAACCAGCCAGTAGTAAAAGTTATTTGAATATTCCTAATATTATTGCTGCTGCATTAACGCGTAATACTAGTGCTATTCATCCTGGATATGGTTTTTTATCGGAAAATGCCAAATTTGCAGAAATTTGTGCGGCTCATCATATTGCTTTTATTGGTCCTAGTCCCGAAGCTATTCGATTAATGGGGGATAAGTCTACCGCTAAAGAAACTATGCAGAAAGCCGGTGTACCTACAGTTCCCGGTAGTGAAGGGTTAGTAGAATCAGAAGCGGAAGGACTAGCGATCGCCAAAAAAATTGGTTATCCTGTGATGATTAAAGCCACCGCTGGTGGTGGTGGTCGAGGAATGCGCCTTGTTCGTTTTGAAGATGAATTTGTCAAACTATACCTTGCAGCCCAAGGGGAAGCAGGAGCAGCCTTTGGTAACGCTGGCGTTTATATAGAAAAATTTATTGAACGTCCTCGTCACATTGAATTTCAGATATTAGCGGATAACTACGGTAACGTAATCCATTTAGGTGAAAGAGACTGTTCAATTCAGCGTCGCAATCAAAAACTCCTAGAAGAAGCCCCCAGTCCGGCTCTTGACCCCGACTTACGGCAAAAAATGGGCAAAGCCGCTGTCAAAGCCGCTCAATTTATCCACTACACTGGTGCTGGAACTGTCGAATTTCTCCTGGATAAATTCGGTAAATTCTATTTCATGGAAATGAACACTCGGATACAAGTTGAGCATCCAGTCACGGAGATGATTACTGGTATAGACTTAGTAGTAGAACAAATTCGCATTGCTCAAGGGGAAAGACTCAAACTGACACAAAAAGACGTAGTTCTCACGGGACATTCCATAGAATGTCGTATTAACGCCGAAGATCCAGATCGTGATTTTCGCCCTGCCCCTGGTAAAATTAGTGGTTATCTTCCCCCCGGAGGACCTGGTGTACGGATAGATTCTCATGTATACACAGATTATCAGATTCCGCCTTATTATGACTCCCTGATTGGTAAATTAATTGTCTGGGGACCAGATAGATCCACCGCTATTACCCGTATGAGACGAGCATTGCGAGAATGTGCCATTACTGGAGTCCCGACAACTATTCCCTTTCACCAAAAAATTATGGAAAACTCCCAATTTTTACAAGGTAATATTTACACTAGCTTTATTCAGGACATGAAAATGCAATAACTGGTCAGTTGTCAGTTGTCAGTTGTCAGTTGTCAGTTGTCAGTTGTCAGTTGTCAGTTGTCAGTTGTCAGTTGTCAGTTGTCAGTTGTCAGTGGTTAGTTGTCAGTTGTCAATTACCAATTACCAATTACCTATCACCTATCACCTATCACCTATCACCTATCACCTATATAACATGGTCAGTAACCCTTGCTGACCTAGTAAAATTTCCCTGATAAAACTAAAAATACCCACCCAAATAATTGGGGTAATATCTACACCACCAATAGGTTGGATAAACTTTCGCAACGGGATTAAAAAGGGTTCGGTAGGCCAAGCGATTAGACTAAAAGGCAGACGATTGAGATGGACTTGGGGATACCATGTAAGAATAATGCGGAAAATAAATAAAAACGTCATTACTCCCAAAAATGGACTGAGAACCCAAGCAGTCAAGTTAACACCAGTCATGTTGTTTAGCTACTATCTGTGATAAAATCCAAAACTTGGGCGCAAGTTGAAAAACTTTAAGCTTTGTAACGGATTCTTGCTTTAATTTTAACCATAAGGTGTCATTTTCTTGTAAGAATACAAAAACAAAGTTATTGACTTGAGATCATCAATCAAGTAAATACTAAGTTAGATAAATAATCTCAGTCCACTTTTCAAGAAAGTGATCCAAGATTAAAATAAGAATAAACTGTGTAAAACAAGGTCAGAAACTATGACACCCTCTTTAGCAAATTTTCTTTGGAGTCTGGTTTGGGGTACTGCAATTGTCGTTATCCCTGCTACTGTTGGTTTAATTTTCATTAGCCAAAAAGATAAAATCCAACGTTTTTAATCCCTGGGGACTGGAGACTGGAGACTGGAGACTGGGGAATGGGAATAATTATCTCCTTTCTCCTCTTTTCCCCAGACTCCTGAATTATTGCATAATATTGTGACTAGTTAAAGTAGTGATGGACTGTTGAGCATTTAACTTAGGATAAGTAGAAAGTCTAACTCTTGTGAACTGAGTATCCTTGTTCTCACAAGTATCTAAATTAACTACAATTTTGCTTACTAACTGGAACTCGTTAACATAGATTTAATATTAGGAAAATAGTCATGATTAATTTTGGGCTAAACTCAGCCAGTGTTTTGGCTCAGGTAAATTTTGGAGCGAACTCAGCCAGTATTCTAGGAATTTTCTTGGCCGTAGCTGGAGCAGCACTATACTTTCTTCGTTCTGTTCGTCCCGAACTGTCAAGAGATCAAGATATCTTTTTTGCAGCAGTTGGTTTATTATGTGGTTTTATTCTCGTTTTCCAAGGATGGCGACTTGACCCGATTTTACAATTCGGTCAACTGCTTTTGGTCGGTTCTACAGTGTTTTTCGCGGTCGAAAGTATTCGCCTACGTAGTATAGCTACACAACAAGCAAAACGTAATACCCCCATTGTAGATGATGAGCGAGAAGTCAGTAGAAAATACTCTTACTCAGAGCGGCGAAATTATCAAGCGGAAATGGATGCTGATTTAGAACCCCTACCCTACGAAGAAGAGGAAGCTCCTCCACGTCCAAGAATTCGCGGTAGTCGAGATGACCGTTCTAGCCGTGATGACTATTATGATCAAGCACCTCAACGCAGTTCACAAAGCCCACGGAATAGGGAAAAACCAGATTCAGGCGAAAGAAAGCGTCGTCCTAATTCTGGGCGTTCTGTTAGCCCTTCTAGCCAGCGTTATGAAGATGAAAATTGGGGTTCTGCTCCCAAAACAGTTGATGATTGGGAAAGTTCTAACTCCCAAGATGAGTTAAGAAAACCACCACGTCGTAATAATAGCAGTAATAATCGTCCCCAAAGTCCACAGGTCAGTGAAGATGATGTTACTCCCACTCCTAGACCAAGAAAACGTCGTCCACCTAGAGATTCCGTTCCCCCTAGAAGACAAGATGATGATGAGGCTATCCCCACTGAATATGTACCATACAATCCCATTAATAAGCCCAATAATGAGCCGGATAATTCCGATTTCGATGACAATATTTAAAATTAAGATTAAAATCTTGATATTGGCAATATTTGGGGTGGAAGACCGAAAAACAGTAATGTGAAAACATTTACACCTAGTTCCTGGCTCCAAAAATCAATTTATTGGAGCATAATTTTGGGAACTACAAAATTACTAGTATCTTGTAATGCTGCTGATATCCCTATGGGAGTGACCTCCCTCAATAGCCGTTATACCGAAGAACAACCTGCTATCAGTGGAAATGGACGTTTTTTGGCTTTGATCTCCAATCGTTCTCGTTATCAGCAATTATTGGTATATGATTTAGAAAATCAAACTTTTATTCCCACACCAGGGTTAAATCGAGGATCAGTAATTGCGGAAAGTCCTAGTCTTAGTTATACGGGCCGCTATATTTGTTATCTGACCAGTGATCAGGGTAGACCCGTAGTTGCACTTTATGATCGCGCTTCCCAACAGTCACAAATTCTCACTCCTACTTTTCGTGGTTGGGTCAGAAATCCTAGTATTAGTCCTGACGGCCGTTATGTTGTCTTTGAATCTTCTACTCGTGGACAATGGGATATTGAGGTTCTTGATAGGGGTCCTACTATTGAATTAGATATTCCTAATGGTACAAATGTTTCCATCAAAAATTAAATACAACTTACGCAAGTGTCACAAAAATCATATCATTTGTAGTCAGGGCTAAAGCCCTGATCTGATTTTTTTAACGTCTCCAAGAGAGAACTAAAGTTCTTACTACAATTTAGGATATTATGGCAGTTGCCTAAGTCCTGTTTAAATTAATTTAATTGAAAATTAATTTTCAAATTAAAATTAGAAATTTTTTTGTCGCTTTGTGCTTCGATGAATTACAAAATATCAATTATTTTATTTTTCTGCTCAAGTCTATTAACTGGGTGTTTTGGCTATCCGCGTTTACTCAGTTACCCCTTTGATTCCGGGGGGAGAAGTCTTAATAGTTTTGCATCGGAATTAAACCCGCAAATATCTGGCCGATATATTGTATTTACCAGCGATCGCAGAGGAAGTCAAGATGTATATATGTTTGATACGTTAACTCGTAATTTAGTAGACTTACCTGGATTAAATTCCTTTGATACAATTGCTTCCCATCCTGCGGCCTCTGAAAATGGTAAATTCATTGTGTTTGCTGCAAGTCGTCAGGGAAGAACACAAATTATCTTTTATGATCAAGATGTGCGTCAATTACGAAATTTAGCAAGTGATGTACAAGGAGAAGTCCGCAATCCCACAATTAGCGCAGATGGTAGTAGAATTGCCTTTGAGTATAGCAATAATGGACAATGGGACATTTTAGTTTATGACCGATTTGGGCGAAAATTAAATATTCGTCAAGATCCAAATTAAGGAAAAGTCAAAAAGGAGGAAGAAAATAAATTCTTCCCCATGACTAAATTGCTAATCATCGCATATAATTAACCCTGATCTTGTCCAGAATTTTGTACAGATTCCATTAGAGAACGCACTTGTTGAGTTCCTAAGGAAGGTTCAAAGGAAAAGGGAAATTTACCCCTAACAAGCATTCGTAACCCCAAAGGTGCAATACTAAGTAATCCCCGAAGATCACGGAAATAATTACCAACCACTTGGAGTCCAAATTGACGTTCATCAATCCAACCACCTTGTTTTACTAAGTCCACTAAAACTTTACGGTGACGAATTGAACGACTGTCACTAGCTTGTTTACGCTCCAGAATTTCCTGTTTAATTTTAGTAATTTGCTCCAAAGGAGCAACTTCCATAGGACAAACCGAATCACAATAAAGACAACGAGTACAACCCCAAACTCCTTGAGTTCGAGCGCTATAGTTTTCTAAACGTTGTTCTGTATTACTATCACGGGAATCTGCCACCATGCGGTATGCTTTAGCCAGAGCATGGGGACCAACAAAATCAGAATTAACTTCAACAGCATTACATTCAGAATAACAAGCTCCACACATAATACAATTACCCGTTTGATCCAGGAGCGATCGCTCCTGTGGAGTTTGTAAAAACTCTCTTTCAGGTACTTGTCTGCTGGCTGTACTGACATAAGGAGCAACCCTCTCTAAATTATCCCAAAAATTGCTCATATCCACAACTAGATCTTTGATTACAGGCATATTCCCCAAAGGTGCTACTGTAATTTCTGGAGTAGTTTGAGACTGATTGTGAGATAATAAGATTTTTTCCAGTCTGGCTAGTTCACCCCCCACATTTTCCTGACAAGCTAAAGCAGAACGGCCATTAATCCTCACAGCACAACTACCACAAATTGTATTGCGACAATTTTTGCGAAATGCTAAAGTCCCATCTTGTTCCCACTTGATTTGATTTAGACAATCCAGGATAGTATTACCTGGTTCTACCCGCAAAACATAGGTTTGGAAAACAGGGTGAGAATTTTCTTGTTGTCGAGCAATCTTAAAAATAACTTCCATCATGATCATTCCAAATATTGGGATCAAATTTTCTCTCTTTTCTGGTATATCTCAAAAACCGCACAGGTAAGGATGAAGGATGAAGTATGCAGAATTAAGTATAAAAATCGTTTTCTTTTATGCTCAAGTTAAGCACAGGCTTTACTCCTTTACCCTTGATCCTTTACACTTAATAGGAATTTCGTCAAGCCCTAGTTATCAAACTTCTACATCTTTAAATATATAGAAGTGTTACAACTAGTGAAAATATTTGCTATTGGCTATCAAATAGCCCCTAGATGTGGTAAATTTATTCTGCCCCTGACAGATGTAGATAATCTGATCAGATATGGGAATTTAACGCTGAAACAGTGAGGATTTTCTACCCCCCTTTTTTGTCTTTGACCACTGATAGTTCGGTCAAGCCATAGAAATTACATTGATTTAACTCACTCTCTCAAGCCCAGCCAATCTCAATCAGATTAACTTTTATAACAGTCCTGACATTATCCTCTTTAGAGTATCAACCACCGCGAAGATATCCACTGCTTTTTACCCCCCCAACTTGAGATCAAAAATTAGCAGCAATATAAATTTAAAATTCCTAAAATATTTTGCTATTATTATTTCATGCTACTATTTAATAGGAAATTACGAACTCATAAAATCAGGAACAATAACCGCATAAGCACGGCTAAAACTTCTGTGGTTTTCTCGCCGTCTAGAGACTAGAAAAATCATGTCTCTACTGGTAGAATCAAAGGGTGTATGTTCGTTATACCACATACAAATACTATGCTGTCTTCAGCTAAAAATGAGAATTAGGTGTAAGCCCATAACTCAAAAGCGGGAAAAGTCAGCATTAAATGTGAAAAACCTGTAATTTATTGGCTCTACAACTTTTTTGGAGTAGAACTAACCTGATTTGTAAAGGTGGCTTTAAGTTACACCGCACTCAGCAGCCCAAAGAGAAAATAATTTAATTTCTGATGGACAATCATGGTTAAAATCGCCGTAAAATTACTGAAATTAATGTCTGTGGCAGCCATGACTTAGACTACTATTATAGTTATCTATAATAGACTATTATAGTGCTTCCATATCAGCAGAAATTCATCCATCACCCTTCTATCTATCTGCTTCTGAAATCCAGTCCCTAGCTAAAAAGCTCAATACTAGATTCAGAGAAAATTTTTCCATGGCTAAGGCCAGACTACCCTATCAGTTTGAAAAGATTAAGGAAAATTAGAGCATAATGACTGAAACTGCAACTGCCCCATTAACAGGAAAAGCACTGCTTTCTAAAGTTAAAGAACTTTCAACTTTACCACGTCGGGAAAGAGCAAAACAGTGTGGTTACTACACCATTACTAAAAATAGCCAAGTTCGCGTCAATCTCACAGATTTTTATGATGCTTTACTGTCAGCTAGAGGTATTCCCCTCAGCCCAGAAGCACCTAAAGATGGTCGTGGCCGTGAACCGACATACCGGGTGAGTGTACACCAAAATGGTCAAATTGTTATTGGTGCAACCTACACCAAAGCAATGAATTTAAAGCCTGGTGATGAATTTGAAATTAGACTCGGTTACAAGCACATTCACTTGATTCAGTTAAGCGAAAATGAGAAACAATTAATCCAGTCTGATGATGATGCTGATGAATCAGAGGCAGAAGAATAAATTCTTTCACTGATTAGGGATCAATTTCAAGTCAATACTAACGAATTTATTTCTAAAGCTACAGCTAAGTATTAGCTGTAGTTAGCTGTAGTTAAATAATTCCCGTGACATAAGACATAAAAAAACAATTTAGCTTCTTCCATGAGTGACAAATTCTGGTAGAGTCTTGATTATTAATCAAGAAATATGTTTTTGTCACAAGTTAGCCGTGTTTTTTATGTCTATTCCACTATCATTTTTAGAGTTATCCACCAATATTTTGCTGGAGTTGCTTAAAGATACACCAGTGTTGGTGGTCTGGGCTTTTTTTATGATCTGGGTAGCTTGTTGGTTGCCATTAGTAGCAATTTTAGTTATTACCCGGAATTGGCAAATACACAAAGCTTTGCAACCAGAGCAAAAACTTCCTTTATTGGTGTCTCTCTACTTATTAGTCCCTCTAATTCTGTGGGGATTTCAATGGTTGAACTTGGGTTCTTTTTCTGATTATGGACTAGTAGGGAAAATTTCTATTTTCCGTTCCTTATTACTTGGTTTTAGCTTGGGTGTTTTCATTTTAGCTATAGTATTCTTTGGTCAAATCTGTCTGGGTTGGTGCTATTTAGAAAAACCTAATATCAAGTTAATACCATCTAGTTTCCTAACAATTTTCCTAGTAGCTTGGTTTGTAGGGGGAATAGAAGAACTTGTATTTCGGGGATTTTTATTGACCAAATTAGAGCAAAATTATTCAATGTGGTTAGCGGCAATTATTTCCAGCTTAGTTTTTGCTATTTTACATTTAGTTTGGGAACAAAAAGACACTATTCCTCAACTTCCTGGACTATGGTTAATGGGTATGGTATTAGTATTAGCTAGATTAGCTGATGGCAATAATTTAGGGATAGCATGGGGACTTCATGCTGGTTGGGTATGGGCTATTGCTACCATAGATACATCAGGATTAATTACCTACACAGATAAGATCTCTGAATGGGTAATAGGTAAAAATAAGAAACCCCTAGCGGGATTAACAGGAATTATATCCATTTTGGCAACAGGGGTAGCGCTTTTATTTATATCTGCAACTAACTAACAATCTATTTGGTGCTTTTACCAGCCAAGCCAGTAAAATTCTCATGTTTTAGTCACCACTTAGGTTAAGTTGTGTGGTAAATTAGTGGAATGCTCCGGTTAATTTATTTAATATAGTTCCCTTTTGCGGTCAAAGCAAGTTATATTGCCTAAAATCACATTTCAGATTTGAATCAAAATGTAAATCAACAGTTATGATCACAGTTCTCATTGTTGAAGACAGTATCTCCCAAAGAATGATAATCACAAAGCTCCTCAAAGCTAGTGGTTTAGAAGTCACCCAAGCGGTAGACGGATTAGAAGCCTTAGAGGTGATTCAAAACACACCTCCTGATTTGGTTGTTTTGGATATTTTTATGCCTCGCATGAATGGCTATGAACTCTGCCGATACTTAAAATCCGATCCTAAAACCAAAAATATTCCTGTGCTGATGTGTTCTTCTAAAAGCACAGAATTTGATCGGTATTGGGGGATGAAGCAAGGAGCAGATGCTTACATAGGTAAGCCCTTTAAAGAAACTGAATTGGTGGGAACAGTCAAACAACTCTTGCGAGGATAAGGATGAAAGCAATATGGTTAGCAACTCGGAGTTTTTAACTGACCCAGGGCAAGATCAATTACATCCGCAATTACAACTAGAAAATTCTCCAGGACAGGGTAACGAGATAGGATTATTATGTGAGCTACATTTGCGGTTTTATCTACCTTCGGGTCAGGAGTTTGCATTTCCAGCCACGGGAGTTCGGGAAGTAATTGAAGTTAGTCCTGATCGGATTACACAAATTCCTAATACATCCCCTTTACTCTTAGGTACGCTAAATTTACGAGGACGTTTGATTTGGGTCGCTGATTTGGGGCAATTTCTGGGTGAAACAACCCCATTAAACACAGATTGCTCAGAAATACCCATAATTGTCATCGAGGATCAAGATATGATACTAGGTTTAGCAGTGGCCGAACTTTCTGGAATAGACTGGCTGTATCAGGAGCATATCGTGCCACTCAATCATGTACCAGATCATCAGGCTGAGTTTTTGCGTGGTGCTTATGTATTTGATATAGAAAAAGATATAGAAAAAGAAAAAAAGTATTTGCAACTATTAGATCAAGTAGCAATTTTACAAAGTGCGCGGTGGTCAGAATAAATTCAGGGGAGACACAATGGCAAAACCTACAAATGATCAAGATCCAACTTATAATCAGTCGAAAATAGCATATCAACAACAGGTTTCTCAAGACGATACTACAGAGGCTTTTCCTTATGAACTATTGATCAGTGAAGAAGAATCTGAGGAACAGTTCGGGATAAGTTCTTTTGGGGAATATGAACTACCCCTAGACTATCCGCAAAATCCGTTTCTAGCTGGTAATGAAACAATTGATACAAATATCACAGAATTAGACAGCAATTCTGTGGAGCGAATGGGTGCTAGAAGTGATGATCCTTTTGTCTTAATTCCAGAATATCTCACAAGTAATCCAACATCATATCATAGTGATTTAGCTAATGAAAATTCAATAATGAGTGATGGTGATGACAGCTATTCACCTTTTAAAGAATATGCAGATGAAATATTAACCGCTGATGATTTGGAAGACTTTAACCCCAGCCAAAAAGATAACTCTCAAGGGGTTTTATTTACTAGCAATGATATAGTACCAAAACAGGAATTTAATCTGAACTACATGACTACGCCGCCCAGGCTATCATCAGAAAAAAATAACGATCATGAATTTGATTTAGAAGCATTTGCAGCCGCATTTGATGGTGAAGACCAAGGAAACATGACTGCTAAAACATTGATTTTTGGCGGAGATATTCATAATGATAGAGAGGTTTTAAACGACCTTGATGAATTTGACAATCTCGGTGATATACCAGTATTTGAATTGATTGAAGATGGTAGTGATGAACTCATGGGAATGCTGTCAGAATCCCTAGATGGTTCTGGAAATGTTTTAAATATTAATGAGTCTTATGCTAATGAAAGAATCTATAATGATCAAGAATTATTAACGATTAGTGCGGCTCAAGAAGTGATTCCCGTTTTCACCCCATCAGAAGTTGCTAAAACAGAAGCCAATGTAAGTCTTGAAAAAAGTTTATTTGGATTCTTTGAAAACGCTTCTTTAGAAAAAAAACAATGGTGGATAGCTGGAACTGTAGGCGTTGTATCAGTTATTGCTGTAGTGATTGTTAGTGCCTTGACAACCTTGACAACACCTGTGAAACAACGGGAATTAACGGGAAATACAAACTGGTTAACACCCTTATTAATTCCTCTAACCGCAGGAGCTACAGGTGCTGCTACTGCCTGGTTTATGACTAATTTGATGGGCAAAAAAATTAGCCGCAGCACGAAGGATTTACAAACTCAGTTTAATGCTATAGGTCAAGGTAATCTCAATGTG
Source organism: Anabaena sp. 54 (assembly GCA_900299285.1). Lineage (GTDB taxonomy): Bacteria > Cyanobacteriota > Cyanobacteriia > Cyanobacteriales > Nostocaceae > Dolichospermum. Next base: position 15,732 of record OMJF01000130.1, read on the forward strand.
GCGGCCACAGTCTATTCAAAAGACGAATTAGGGCAGTTAGCCACTGATTTTAATAAAATGGTGCAGTCTATAGTCGCAAAAACACAAGACAATACTCGCCTTGCTATTGAACAAAAAGAAACTCAAGAAAACCTGCAAACTCAGGTAATTCGCCTTCTAGATGAAGTAGAAGGGGCTGCCAAAGGAGATTTGACAGTCCGAGCAGAAGTGACAGACCAAGGACTGGGAGCGGTAGCTGATGCCTTTAATCTGATCATTCAAAATCTTAGGGATATTGTGCAACAGGTAAAGGTGGCGGCGCACGATGTGACAAGGGCGGCGAGCAATTCGGAAAATTTTGCCAGAAATTTATCTATGGAGGCTTTGGGACAAGCAGAAGAATTAGCTGTGGCGTTAAATTCTGTGCAAGTAATGAACAATTCCATTCAACGGGTAGCAGAAGCAGCAAGAGAAGCGGAAAGGGTGGCAGGTGAGGCAAGTAAAATTGCCCAAAAAGGAGGAGAAGTAGTAGAAAATACTGTGGTAGGGATTTTGGAACTGCGGGAAACAGTGGCCGAAACTAGTCGAAAAGTGAAAAGACTGGGAGAATCATCTCAAGAAATCAACTCTATCGTTGCTCTAGTGAGTCAGATTGCTTCACGAACTAATTTACTAGCACTCAATGCCAGTATTGAAGCAGCAAGAGCGGGAGAAGCAGGACGAGGTTTTGCAGTTGTAGCTGATGAAGTTCGTCAATTAGCGGATAAGTCGGCTAAGTCGTTGCATGAAATTGAACAAATAGTTATGCAAATTCAAGGTGAAACTAGTTCAGTGATGATGGCTATGGAAGAGGGAACACAACAGGTAATTCACCAAACTAGATTAGCACAAGAGTCCAAGCGATCGCTAGATGATATCATTCAAGTGGCAAATCACATTGATATGTTAGTACGCTCAATTACTAATGATACTGGAGAACAAAAAGAAACGTCTCACGGTGTAGCACAAGTAATGCAGTCTGTAGAGCGAACAGCACAGGAAACTTCTCAAGAAGCACAGCGGGCTGCTGAAGCTTTGCAATATTTAGTGGGAGTATCCCGCAACTTGATAATCTCTGTGGAACGCTTCCGAGTGGAATCTACCTCTCTAGAATCGGAAAGGTAATGGGTCTGGGTCATGATGTTATGGGTAACAACGGACTATTGACTACTGATTGAAGATGATTACTATGCAACAAGAAGAACAACGGATTTTAGGTTACTTTATCGAAGAGGCCAAAGAACAGCTAAATATCATTGAGCAGGGATTACTGAGTCTGGACGTTACTCTCAAGGATTCGGAAATCATGAATGAGGTCTTCCGTGCGGCTCATTCTATTAAAGGTGGTGCATCTATGTTAGGTCTGAGCAGTGTTCAGCATACAGCCCACTGTCTGGAGGATTGGTTCAAGATTCTTCAAGAACATCCTGTGAAAATAGACCTGAATTTAGAGTCTTTACTGCTGGATATCTGTGACCAATTAAAAACCCTGATAGATAATATTAATCATCCAACTGGTTTATCAGAGCAAGAATCAGAAGTTTTGATGTCGCAATGGCTGAATGAACATAGAAAAAAATTGGAGTCATTACAATTTATTAATCGTGATAATTTCCAGGTAGAAATTTCTGAGTTAAATAGCTTTGCTGATTTATTTGAAGCTGATATAGAGGAAATAAGTCGTAAAAATGAAGATAATTTAACTCTGTTATTTGACGAAAACTTATTGTTAACAGATTTACAATTTCTGACTCTAAGTCGCGGCCAAGGGATAGATAATTTATTTGATGATGTTATAGATACAAGTTCTCAATTAGAGACAATCGCTGAAACCAGGGATGATGACTTGAAATTATCTTTGTTGGCTGAGGAAAATCAATTAGCAATATCTCCCTATGTAGAAACAACATTATCTGGATCAGAAACAGATTCACCAATTACTAATTACCAATTACCAATTAGTAGTTCTTTAACAGAAGAATTTTTATTAAGTGAACTTGCAGATGTAGAAAGAATTTTAGTCGCAGCACCGCAAGAAATTGTCAATCAAGTGTTAATTGAAGACGAAGATATTATAGCTTTAGAAGTATTACTAGATCAGGATGAAGATAATACACCACAGGGTAGCTCAAAGCCACTATTAATCAGTGAAACTGCTGTAGTCGAGTCTGAAAATCCTTTTTCTTTGTGGAGACCAGAAGATGAATTTAGTGACTGGGAGGAATTGTTAGAACAGTCCAATTCATCTCCTGGTGGTAGGTATCAAATATTATCTAGTAGTAATGCAAAATCACGGAAAACTTCTAGCAGCAAAATCCCAGGAGATAGGACTCGTGGGACAATGGGAGAATTGGAAACCATAAAAGTTCCAGTTAAACAACTAGATGATATCAGCAACTTGGTTGGAGAGTTGGTGGTGAATCGCAACACCCTAGATCAAGATTATGAACGTCTAAGACAATCCGTGGATACCTTGCTGGCTCAGGTACAGCATCTCTGGGACGTGGGAATAAGAATGCAGGAATACTACGAGGGATCACTTCTGAAAGCATCCCTCCTATCTAGTCGTCGCGCTAAAGAACATAATATCGCCTCTAATTCTCGTTATCGCTTTGGTGACAATGGTGATGATGTCGGATTTAGCGAAATCGAAATGGACCAGTTTACGCATTTCCATGTTCTCGCCCAAGAAATGATTGAGTTTATCGTCCAAGTTCGGGAGTCAGCCGGTGATATTGAATTTGTTACCGAAAAAACAGAGCAGGTAACCCGAGAGTTGGGACAAGTAACTAGCAGACTACAAGAAAAACTAACAAAAGCACGGATGGTTCCATTTAGCCAAGTAATTGATCGCTTGCGACGAGGAGTGCGGGATAATGCTATTAAGTATGGCAAACAAGTCGAGTTAGTGACCGAAGGAGTCCATACATTGATTGATAAGATGATTTTAGACCGTCTTACATATCCTTTGACTCATATTCTCAATAATGCGATCGCCCATGGAATTGAAACTCCTCAAGTGCGCCAAGCTGCTGGTAAGTCAGCTACGGGTATCATTAGCATTCGCGCCCTACAGCAGGTAAACCAAACCGTTATTTCTGTGAGTGATGATGGTGTTGGTATTGATCATCAAGAAGTTAAAAACAAAGCCATCCAAAAAGGTATCATTACCTTCAAACAGGCGCAAACTATGTCGCGTCTTGATAGATATAAGCTTTTATTCCTCCCCTGCTTTAGCACCGCTGATGAGGTAGATGATATCAAAGGTAGGGGTGTAGGTCTAAACGTCGTTGAAAATGATATTAGCCACATTCGTGGTAGAGTTACCACAGACTCGACACCAGGTAGAGGGACTACTTTCACTATTTTTCTCCCACAGACCCTGAGTATTTGCAGAGCTTTATTATGCGTTTGTGACAGATTCAAAATTGCTTTTCCAATGGATGGTGTAGAAGATACTCTAAATCTCCCTACTAATTCCCCAACAATCCAATTAGATATTAATGGAGAATCATTTATTGTCTGGCGAGGAATCAAACTTCCTATTAAATCCCTAAAAGACATCTTAGTTTTTAATCGTCAGTTTAGTTCTAGTCAAGCATTAGTCATGAAAAGAAATAATGACATGACTTCCGTACTTGTTGTCCGCTCAGGTAATACGATGCTTGGTTTACAAATTGACCAAATTTTAGGTGAACAGGAAATTGTCATTAAGCAAATTGAAGGACCAGTATCTAAACCCATTGGTATAGCCGGTGCTACAGTTCTTGGTGATGGGATGATTATGGCTATTGCTGACGTGGGAGAAATCATTGATCTGTCCCAAGTCCGGACATCTAAATTTTGGCAAAGCCCAGTTTCTTCTACTGTTAACATTTCCAAACCTAATAGCAAAACACGGTCGCTTAATCCCCAAGAAACAACTGTATTAATCGTTGATGACTCAATTACCGTTCGAGAACTATTATCTCTGACTTTTCATAAAGCTGGTTATCGTGTAGAACAAGCCCGTGATGGCCAGGAAGCTTGGGATAAACTCCGTTCTGGTTTACTTTGTCATCTCGTTTTCTGTGACATTGAAATGCCACGTTGCGATGGACTAGAATTATTGTCACGGATTCACCAAGATGATACTCTTAATCACTTACCCGTTGCCATGCTCACCTCTCGCGGTGCTGATAAACATAGAAAAATGGCCGTACAACTCGGTGCTAGTGGCTACTTTACTAAACCATATTTGGAAGAGGCTCTTTTAGAAGCAGCTTCTCGGATGCTGAAAGGAGAGAAACTTGTGACTGCTTGATTTGGATGTTTGATCAAGGCAACAGGGAACAGGGAACTCTTAACTGGGAACAGACAACAGACAACAGACAACAGACAACTGACAACTGACAACATGACTAATGATTATACTTCAATTATCAACTAACTGGTAAGACCCTATAGCTGCCAAAAATTTTCAAGATTTCTGTACAATTTTGTAATTCCTCTAAAGCAGATTTCATCATCACTGTATTCACATCTGCTTCTATATCCAAATAAAATAAATATTCCCCCAGAGAGCGTTTTGTAGGCCGCGATTCAATGCGACTTAGATTAATACCTAAATGGGCAAATACTTCTAGCACCTTTACTAATGCACCTGGTACATTAGCCGGGACACTAAAAGCTAAAGACGTATGTGTACAATTAATAGTATGATTTTCCTCCGTGCTAACTACCCAAAACCGAGTGCAATTTTCTGGATAATCATTAATCTTCTCAGCAAGAATCGGTAGATTATACAGTTGTGCTGCACGACTAGAGGAAATTGCTGCTGTTGTTAGTTCTGCTTCTAATCTCTGTAGTGCCTCCGTGGTCGAATTACTCGCAATCAAGTTGACATTTGGTAAAAACTGTGCTAACCACCCTTGGCATTGAGCTAAAGCTTGAGGATGAGAATAAACAGTTTTAATATTATCTAAACTAGAGCATCTGGAAACTAAAGAATGTTGAATCGGTAAAACCAAAGCTAATTGAATTTTTAAATTATCTAATTGCCATAAGCTATCTAGAGTCATATTGACACTTCCCTCAATAGAGTTTTCTACCGGGACAACAGCTATATTTGCCTTAGCGGTGATTATCGCTTGCAATGATTGAGCAATGGTAGTGTAGGGACATAGTTCAAAACTTTTTTCAGGGGTGATATCCTCATTATTTTGCAACCAATTGACATAGAAAAAAGCAGCTTGTTCAGCATAAGTTCCCGGTGGACCTAAATGTGCAATTTTCAGATTCATACTTTTAAATTCGACGATTTTGATTGATAATGAAAAAAAAACAGATAGTTGAATTTACTTATGGTTACTAAGTTTACTGCCTTTGAATCCGTGGAAATTTCTGTCCCTAAGTATTCTATTCCTATTCAGCACTATCTTCGTCAACCTCAACGGTTGGTGAATACCCTGGCTGATCATACCAGAATTGAGCAGTTGTCCGAAGAAGTGTTTCGGCTGAAAATGCGTCCTCTGTCTTTTATGTCACTGAGTATTCAGCCAACAGTAGATATGAGAGTCTGGGCGGATACAAGCGGAACGATTTATTTGCGATCGCTCCGTTGTGAGATTCTGGGTTTCGAGTATATTAACCAACGGTTTGATTTGAATTTAAAAGGCTATTTATCACCAATTCAACTCAATAATGGTACTTACCTACAAGGCCAAGCAGACTTAGAAGTTTTAGTAGACATACCCCAGCCATTTTCCCTGACACCCAAATCAATATTAGAAGCTACAGGTAATGGATTGCTCAAAAGTGTATTATTAACAATCAAACAAAGATTATTACATCATCTTCTTACAGATTATTACCATTGGTGCTACCAGACCACAAAGGAATTACCGTTGTCAGTAGTTAGTAGTCAGTAGTCAGTAGTCAGTTGTCAGTTGTCAGTAGTCAGTTGTCAGTAGTCAGTTGTCAGTTGTCATTGGTCAGTTGTCAGTTGTCATTGGTCAGTGGTCAGTTGTTAGTAGTCAGTGGTCAGTAGTCAGTTGTCAGTGGTCAGTTGCAAAAGAATATTTTTCTACCGATACAAAAAAGCTAACTAATGCTAACAAAAGTCACCCTTTTCTTCCTCAAGACTTACGCAAAATATTCCTCAAACCCTGATTTTTCCGTGTTGTCAGTGCCTGGAGTGGCTCGTTATTCAGTGACTCGTGCGTAAGTCCTATTCCTGTTTTACCCTAGAAGTGTCGGCATATCTAGTCCACAGGCTAACGAGCGTGAATCTAACCACTTATTTCTTTCCTATTACCTGTTAAGAATTCCCTATTCCCTAAAAAAATTACGAGCCTGGCTTGAGATAGCCTAGCTAGTGAACATCAGTCTTGGTTAAAACCATCTGTATCTATAGCTGAAGAACGACGACGACGACGACGATTAGGAACAGAAGTCGAAAGACCATGATCTTCAGATTCAGCTTGAGTTTCCCCCGGAACAACCGTCAATTCTGGGACAATAGTTAATAAAGACTCAATTTCCGGCTCAAAGGATTGTTGGGTTGGTACATTCATTGGTGCAGGAATGACTGTATGCCTAAAGCTATCAGAAAAATCCGTTTCACTAATAATTGGTTGAGTTGGTTGATTTAGTTGAGTTAGTTCATTTAGTTGAGTTACTTCATTTAGTTCATTGAGTTCAGTTGGTAAATCTCCTGGTTGAACAACATTAATAATTACAGATCTAGAACTTTTCCCCTCACGATCTAACTTGAGTAAAGGAGAAATTCCCATTTCAGCATAAGTATCTTGTTCCTTTGCTGACATTTCCACAGTGATAATTTCGGGTGGTTCAACCTTAATCGGTTCTAGCTTCACCTTTACCCGTTCTGGTCTTTCCGTCCAACCTGATTTATTAATAGTAGGCAAAGAGATTTCTGGTATTGGTAGTTCAACCTCCTCCAAATCCAAATCCGAATCATTAACAAAAGCCAAAGGGTTTAACCCAGAGCGAAGTTCATCCTTACCATTAGGTGCATTGACACCCGTTCTAGGACGACGGGTACGGGTACGGCGCTTACTATCATTTAATTCCTGGTAACTAGGATGATTAATCAGATGCAGGGGACTAAAATCTGGTTCACCCTCAAAACCCTCCCCAAAACCGTCGTAAGTATCTCGTGGTGTAGGGGCAGCCACGCTACCGATATCAGGGATGCGGGTAGCTAAACGTGGTTCTTTTGGTGGTATACTTGCAAACCGTTCTGGTATATCTGTAGCCGGAATAGGCAAGCGGTTTTCCATTTCTCCTGGTAATCTCACAGTATGTCCTAAACCGCCGCAAGTAGGACAAGATTCACCAAATAACTCGTAAATATTTTGGCCTTGACGCTTGCGAGTGAGTTCAACCAAACCTAGTTCAGTCAATTGAGCAATTTGGGGACGGGCCTTATCAGCCTTGAGAGCCTTGTTAAAGTGTTCCAACACCTGCATTTGATCACGTCGGGATTCCATATCAATGAAATCAACCACAATCACACCAGCAATATTCCGCAAACGTAACTGACGCGCAATTTCCGCAGCAGCCTCACAGTTTGTCCATAAAACAGTTTCTCTAGCGGTTGCAGAACGGGTAAAAGAACCAGAGTTAACATCCACTACGGTTAAAGCTTCCGTAGGTTGGATGATAATATAACCACCTGATGGCAAATCAACCCTGGGTCTGAGAGCTTCACGGATAGCCGCATTAATACGGAAATATTCTAAAATTGGAGAGCGATCGCGGTGATGATCAATCAACAACCCCTGGGGCGTTTGTCCACCACTCCAGTTTTGTAAATATTGTTTCACCCGTTTTAAGCCAGTGCTGGAATCAACAACAATGCGATTCACATCACTTCCATACATATCCCTAAGAACCCGCTGAATAAAATCATCATCACGATTCAGTAGAGCCGGCGCACGGGAAGTAACAGCTTCTTGTTGAACAAATTCCCACTGCTTTTGCAGCACCTCCAAATCCTCAATAATTGCTTCCTCTGGCTTCCCTTCAGCTTCCGTGCGTACCAGCAAACCCATCCCTGCTGGTTTCACCAAAATTGCCAAAGCTCTGAGACGGTTACGCTCACCTTCACTCTTAATCCGTCTCGATAAATTTACACCCCGTCCATAGGGCATTAACACCACATAACGGCCAGGTAAGGTAATGTTTCCCGTCAACCTCGGACCCTTTGAGCCTGTTGGCTCTTTCATCACTTGTACTAAAGTTTTTTGCTGTGGAGTCAACAGTTCCGTAATCGCTGCTGCACTTCGTTTCAACCTTAATGGACCTAAATCAGTGACGTGAATAAAACCGTTGCGTTCTGGGTCGCCGATATTAACAAAAGCCGCATCTATCCCAGGTAATACATTTTCTACTACACCTAAATAGATATCACCAATTTGGTGATGACCAGTAGCTACAACCAGTTCTTGTATTTGATCTTCTGAAAATACAGCAGCGATTTGATGCTGCTCCGCGATGATAATTTGTTTTGGCATTCAATTTCCTCAAAAATTGGCAGCACTGGTAGGAATCACCAGAAAGTTCTCTGTTATCCCGCTTCTACAGTTACTGCTACAACGTGCTACTAGTAATAAAAATTTCCAATTTGCAGCTCTGCTTTTGGAGAGCTAATGATACTGTGATGGCGTTTACACACCATATCACTCCTCAACAGCATATAGTCTAAGAACTTGAATCAACCTTCCTGGGCCGATTTACCATACTATACGCTGCTATCTAAACTTTGGATATCCGTAGATATCTGTCCCAAAGTTAACCTTTCATCAGTTGCAGTTGACTGTACCTAAATGGCCAGCACTTGATCACTTTATAGAAACTTCCGTGAAACACGATTTATTACACATTGGTTTGACGGTCTGCTGCGGGAAACAAACCTGCCTTTAGCAATAGATTTGCTATCTGTGTTTTCACCAGAAAATCTAGCTAAGTGCAAACAACCCACTAAGTCATCTTGACAAAAATTTTGGCAGCTTTTTCATCTCTGTTATGATCTGCATAGTATATTTTAATACCGTCCACTCTTGCTCCTGTAGTAATTGCATAAAAGCCAGCAATCAAAGCAAATCTCATCTCAGGGATAGAATCTATCAATGAATCGAAAAACTAACAACAGCCATTGTTAGTCATCAATTCACAAGGTAGCTAAAGAGAGAGTGGTTTGTAATCAGCAACAGAGTTTGTCCGGCATACAATCTTAGAAGTTGCACTATTATATCTTTGCCCTTGCGCCCGTGAGTATCACAGGTAGTGAATTGAGTCACTCAATGCAGCACCAGAAAATTTCTCTTAATCGCCATTCTAACGCAACTTTGCTAAAAATCAATGGCCAAAGTGGTGAATTAGACGATAAATTTTCAGGTATCCTCAGAAAGATGTCATTTTTTGCCAAAATAGGTGACAAATCACAGTAAATAGTTTATTTTGGAAACCAACTCAATACCCGTTAACAGCCTCTTATTCTCTATTAACTCATGTTATGATTATTACATTAATAGTAGCTTGGATAGTTTTTATTATTTTGTGGAAATTAATCAAAACTACCATTAAAACCGCCCTGATTTGTGCCGCTATTGTCATGTTATTATATTTTGGTTTCCGTATTACTCCCCAAGACATTTGGCATCAAATCAGTCAGTTTATTCCAATCTCTTCCCCAACACCAGCAAAGAAGTAGAATTGCCAATTACCAATTACTCAATTTTCCGAGAGCCTGATATCTTGGCTAAAGCATCTTGAAATGTAGGTGGTAACTGACGCATAATTTTACCCTTTTCCCGATCTAAAGCCACTAACGTCACCTGAGCGGTAACATATAAATCCTGGTTATCGGCAGAAACAATAGTATAATCCCAGTTTATACGCACTCCCGTGACCTCATTCATGCGTGTTTTTACTATAACTGGCATCCCTAATTGCACGGAACGATGGTAACGAATTGACAACTCTACTACGGGTAAATCACAACCTAAAGCCACTAAATCAGCAAATTCAATGCCGATAGAACGTAAACATTCTACCCGTGCTTCTTCCATCCAAGTTAAATAAGTACCGTGCCAAACAATACCAGCATAGTCTGTGTGATGGGGTTGGGCTCTGACTGGATATTCAAACCAATTTTCAAAGGCGACATTGGTAACATTCTCAATAGCACTTGTTGGTGGTAATTGGGGTGGGGTTGTTTGTTGAGACATTTCTTGAGACATTTTAATAATTTTTTAAACAACAGACTACTAAAAACTGATAAAACTTTATTTATGATTTTACCAGATTGTAAAAATGTTGCATGAAACCTCCATAACTTGTGAAAATTTGATGAAAATTTGAGCTTGTCCTAAGTTGACAATTTTATAGACAAAACTATACTTGACTATACTTGTGTTAACAAACATTGACATAAGTTAGCCAAGAAAAATCCCAACTTGATGTATAATGAGGATATCAAGTATTGAATAAGACTATTACTG
>OMJF01000131.1 GCA_900299285.1 Anabaena sp. 54
CAATTACACCTGCTGACGTTACAGAAACACCAGCACTAAAAACAGAAGAACAGTTAGTTCCTGCAATTACACCTGCTGACGTTACAGAAACACCAGCACCAAAAACAGAAGAACAGTCAAAAGTAACAGAACCACTAGAATCAAATCCAAAGCAACTAGATACAGATTCAGTTCCTCAAACAATGGGAAATATCAAATTTCAACTTGAAGAGTAATCAATAAAAAATACTCAATTGTAAATTTTGAGATAAAATTTCCATTAGTGCTAAACCAGCTACAGAATTACCAGCATGATCTAAAGCAGGACTGTAGCTGGCGATCGCTCCTTGATTTGGTACTATAGTTACAAGACCACCACTAATACCCGACTTCATGGGTAAACCAATTTTGATACTATATTCTGCGGAAGCTTCATATAAACCACAAGTTAACATGACTGCGTTCACAATTTGACGGTTTTGATTATTGATAAAATCATTTTCACAAGCTAGTATTTTTCCCAATTTCGCTAAATCTTCTACTCGTCCAGATATACAGCATATTTGTTCATAAACGTCAAGAGCAAATTTAATATTATTTACATTTCCGGCTTCATAGAGACAATTAGTAATATCTATATTTATATGAGAACGATTAGCACGAACTGAGGCAAGAATATCTAAATCTATATATAGATTAGTGCTTGCTAACTTATTTAACCATGTACAAAACAATTGTGTAGAGTCAATGCTATCTTTACCTGGGAACTTATCAGCGAGAGTAATAGCGCCACTATTGATCATTGAATTTCGAGGGTGTCCATTATCTGCTATTAATTGCGTTAAAGAATTGAAAGGTGCAGTCGAGGGTTGAATACCAACCCATTGTAAAACCTGTTTTGCTGTAAATTGTTCCAATAAATACAATAGAGAAAACGGTTTAATTGCACTCATAAATGGAAATATACAATCTGTATTTCCCAAACTGTAATTTTGTTCTGATTTACAAATTATATTAACAGCAAACCAGCGAGGGTTAGCCTGAGCTAATAGGGGAATGCGTTCAATAACTTTTCCTTGTGCTGCTTGGGTTTTTGCTTGTTCCACCCAAATAGATAAATCATGTATATTGATGTTTTTTATTCCTATCAAAATCTTAGTCCTCAAAATCAAGATAAAAAATCTAAAATATCTTAATATAAAATACAGATTCCCGACCTTTTCAAGAAGTCGGGGATGTGATATAATCAGTTATTACTAATTAGTAAATAAATTCAAATCTGTTACTGCACCCACACTACTAGAAGATACTAGTTTGGCGTATTTTCCTAATATCCCTTTAGTATATCGGGGTGGGAGTGGTTGCCAACTTGCGCGACGAGTAGCCAATTCTTGATCAGATACATTGAGTTGCAACAACCGGGCATTAGCATCAATAGTAATGCTATCACCTTCTACTACTAAGGCTATATTACCACCTACAGCTGCTTCTGGCGCAACATGACCGACCACCATACCGTAAGTACCACCAGAGAAACGTCCGTCGGTAATTAATCCTACAGAGTCACCTAACCCAGCACCGATAATAGCAGAGGTGGGGGCCAGCATTTCTCTCATACCAGGTCCGCCCTTTGGTCCTTCGTAACGGATTACAATGACATCTCCGGCCGCTATTTTCCCTGCTAAAATCGCATCTAAACACGATTCTTCCGACTCAAATACTCTGGCAGGTCCTGTAATTACAGGCTTTTTGACTCCGGTAATTTTTGCTACTGCTCCCTCCGTAGCTAGGTTGCCCTTGAGAATAGCTAAGTGTCCTTGAGCATACATCGGATTATTCCAGGGACGAATTACATCTTGGTCTATACGTGGTTCTGCGGGGATATATGCTAAAACTTCGGCGACGGTTTGCCCGGAAATTGTCATACAGTCACCATGGAGTAAGTCATGTGCCAATAGCATTTTCATGACTTGGGGAATACCGCCGGCTTTGTGTAAATCTGTGGCTACATATCTACCGCTAGGTTTTAAATCACACAAAACTGGAACACGTCCGCGAATGGTTTCAAAGTCGTCTATTGTTAATTCTACACCAGCAGCACGGGCAATGGCCAGAAAATGTAAAACTGCATTAGTAGAACCACCTACGGCCATAATTACAGAAATGGCGTTTTCAATAGATTTACGGGTGATGATTGTCAGAGGTAATATTTGTTTACGAATGGCTTCAACCAGGACAAAAGCTGATTTCTCCGTACTGTCGGCTTTTTCTGGGTCTTCGGCAGCCATAGTAGAGGAATAGGGTAAACTCATGCCCATTGCTTCAAATGCTGAAGACATGGTATTGGCTGTAAACATCCCTCCACATGACCCTGCACCAGGACAGGCACTACGTTCAACAGCTAACAGTTCATTTTCGTCAATTTTTCCCGCGCTGTACTGGCCAACGGCTTCAAAGGAACTGACAACAGTTAAGTCTTTACCGTCATAATGTCCAGGTTTGATTGTGCCACCGTAAACAAAGATAGCAGGGATATTCATTCTAGCCATAGCTAACATTGCCCCTGGCATATTTTTATCACAACCACCAATGGCTAATACACCGTCCATACTTTGGCCTGTACAGGCTGTTTCAATGGAGTCAGCGATAACTTCCCGTGATACTAGGGAGTATTTCATCCCTTCTGTTCCCATAGAAATACCATCACTAATGGTAATTGTGCCGAAAATTTGCGGCATTGCGCCGGCGGTTTTGACAGCGGTTTCTGCTCTTTGTGCCAGTTGGTTAATCCCCATGTTACAAGGGGTAATGGTACTGTATCCATTGGCAATACCGACAATGGCTTTGTCAAAATCTGCATCTTGAAAACCTACAGCCCTCAACATGGCTCGATTAGGCGATCGCTGTACCCCTTGTGTGATAGCTTTACTTTTAAGATTGTCTGGCATTTATTTTTTTCCTTGTTGATGATTATTTATGAGTATTCCTAATCTTGAATTTAATCAGATTCCTGGAATAATTAACCACAGATGAATGCAGATAGAAAATGATGATTGAATGGATTTTAGATTAGAAGGGTAGAAACTGTAATAAGATTGAACCTAAACTCCCCACAAAATCCATAAAGCTAGGTTTACCCACATTGACTTTTTCTGTGTAGGGTGTTTTTAATTCTATAATGAAAGCCTGCGCTGTTTTGAGTCCTTGGGTATTTTTGGTTTCTGTAAATAATTCTGCTGCTTTTTGGGCATCTTCTAAAGCGCTTTTTCTGTCTAGACTTTGATAACTAGCGACACCACGGGCTAAATATGCTCCAGCATAGTCTGGTTTGAGGGCGATCGCTTGGCTAAAATAATCAATAGCTGCTTTAAGATTACCTTTTTCTGCATCTGCTAGACCCCAGGCGTAAAAATCTTCTGCTTTTGCAATTTGTGAAGGTATCCCGACAGCACCTTGAAAGTTTGCCCCTGTTATATTAGCACCTTTTAATTCAGTATTCATTAAAAAGGTGTTTCTTAAATCAGCACCAGTTAAGTTTGCACCACTGAGTTTAGCCCCGCTTAAATTTACACCAAATAAACTTGCACCGCTTAAATTTGCCCCTCTTAAATCCGCACCAGTCAAATTAGCACGACTTAAATTTGCTCCAGTAAGATTAGCACCGCTTAAATCTGCATCGGCTAAATTAACCATGACTAAACCAGCATTGTTAAGAAGACATTGTGAACATTGTTTACTTGCTAATAACTGTTTCATATCTTCATAATTTGCAGCTTCAACTTTACTTAGTAAGCTAAATATAAGTAAAAATACAAATGTAGCCAAGATATTACCTTTCATAATTTATATTCGTATACACCCCGGTTTTAATTTTAAAGTATTAGGACTTACGCATTGACAGAATAACAAAATAGTGCATTGATAAATATAGATCGTCTACTTGCTAGGTATCAGACAATTAGAAAAATCACGAAACCATCCACAGCGCAATGCAATCTAGACCTATACACCTTATTTTTACTGTCAGAGCCAAAGTTTGGGGGGTGCAGTAGGTTAGCAGAAATATTAGGAGATGTTTCAGATGATAGTGTGAATCGCTTTTTATTGAGAGAGCGATATGAACCGAAAGATTTATTCAACATTA
>OMJF01000132.1 GCA_900299285.1 Anabaena sp. 54
GTTGTCACTAGGAGTCCTCTTATGCTCCAGCCAACAACTCCAAAACTATTTTTCTCACTGCTGCTACTGTACCAGTTAGTCGCGCAAAGTGCTGTATTCATTTTCTATTTTCTAGCAAAATTGATCTTTTTTTAGCCCAGGGCATCACCGTCTTTGGCGATATTTACGATTTATTAGATCAACAATTTCAACGCTTATCAGATTTAGAAAAAACCGTGATCTATTCCTTAGCGATTCACCGCCAACCCCTATTCATGCCAGAATTACTAAACAAGATCATTCCTCCTGTCACTTCCCAAAAACTGTTAGGAACGCTGGAAAGCCTAAAATTGCGATCGCTGATTGAATGCAACTCTGATGGATTTACAGTGCAAAACGATCTGAGAGAATATGTCACCAGTCAACTTAAATCATAGAAAACAGAGATTTCTATTTTTTGACAAAATATAGCGGTATGCACTTGAATGAGATACATCATAAGCACCCTCCTCGCACCCCCCTCAATCCCCCCGCAGCGGGGGGAGGAAGAGGATAAACTTTTGATATTGGAGGGGGTTGGGGGTGGGGTTCTTGTATCTCACTCAACCGAGAACCGCTATAACAACATATATAAAAATATATAATTGAATGGCATGGGCGGAAATATGGCGCTTAATTAAATAGTCGCATTTCGGCATACTCATTGACCACATACCGCTATATCATGCGATTAAATTCTCATTTCATCTTACATAAATTTATGACATCTACAATTTCCATCAACAATAGTCAGCGTCTAGGACTCGAACCCTTAGATATCCCCCACCGTCTATTACTCGGACCTGGTCCTTCTAACGCCCATCCAGAGGTATTACAGGCGATGAATACCACCCCCGTAGGGCATTTAGATCCGGCTTTTTTAACCGTGATGGATGAGATTCAATCTCTGTTACGCTATGTATGGCAAACGGAAAACCCCCATACTATCGCTGTCAGTGGCACGGGTACTGCTGCAATGGAAGCCTCTCTAGCTAATTCCGTAGAACCGGGTGATGTGGTATTAATTGGTGTGGCTGGTTATTTCGGTAATCGTTTGGTAGATATGGCAGGTAGATATGGCGCAGATGTAAGAACTATTACTAAGCCTTGGGGACAAGTTTTCAATTTGGAAGAAATTAGCACCGCAGTAGCTACCCATAAACCAGCAATTTTAGCTTTAGTTCATGCGGAAACTTCCACCGGTGCTCGTCAACCTTTGGAAGGTGTGGGTGAGTTGTGTCGTCAGCATGGTACGTTATTATTAGTGGATACCGTGACTAGTTTAGGAGGTGTTCCCATCTTTTTGGATGAGTGGGGTGTTGATTTGGCTTATAGCTGTAGTCAAAAGGGTTTGGGTTGCTCTCCAGGTGCGTCACCATTTACTATGAGCGAGCGGGCAATGGAGAAGTTACACAAGTGTCAATCTCCAGTGGCGAACTGGTATTTAGATATGACATTGTTGGGGAAATATTGGGGGAGCGATCGCACATATCACCACACAGCACCGATTAATTTATATTATGGTTTGCGGGAAGCACTGCGTTTAGTAGCGGAGGAAGGTTTACCAAATTGTTGGCAACGTCATCAAAAAAATGTAGAATATCTCTGGGCAGGATTGGAAGATATGGGTTTAAAAATGCACGTTGAGAAGGAATACAGGCTACCAACTTTAACTACTGTCTGCATTCCTGAAGGGGTAAATGGTAAGTTGGTTGCACGCCAATTATTACTTGAGCATAATATTGAGATTGGTGGCGGTTTGGGTGAATTAGCTGGTAAAGTTTGGCGTGTGGGTTTAATGGGTTTTAATAGTCGTCCTGAAAGTGTAGATAAATTAATAGCCGCTTTGGGAACAATGATTTCTAACTAATTAGTGCGTTGGTATATAGGAATCGGGTTTGATTCTGTGAATTTACTTATGTGGTCAGGGAACAGGGAACACAGGAAGAAAGACAGAATTGATACCTACTGAGTCTTGTATGGCTACGCCACGCAAGCTATCAAAAATCAAATATTATTCCTATAGCAATTCCCTTGAGACTAGACATCTGGTGAAAATTAAATGTGTGGTTTCTAGAACCGTTGTAGAGAAGTGACCTGACTAGGTTTCTGTCTTGAACAATTTTTACCTCCAGATGTCTATTGTCAACTGTACTGAATTTAATTTGTATAATTCTAGCGTGCTTATAATACCTTTATGTGGTATGTGGGTAACAGCTTAGTAACCTTGATAAACTGCAAATTACAGCAGTTTTCGGCGATTTAACCCACACTTTGATTACCTTCTTCCTTCGCGCCTCTGCGCGAGATCAAAAAATGTGGTCCATTTACCCAAAAATCGCTGTATGTCACCAATGTTGACAAAAAATTAGTCAATTAAACAAAATCAGGATGCAAATTTTGATTTTTAGTGTTAAATGGTGATTATTAACAAAATTTGTTAACTGAGGATGATATCTAAACAGGTGTCAATCTTAAATCTAGTGAGAAGTGAACATGAGTAATATTATTCTTGGTAAAAATTTTTTAGCCTTACCGGGTATTGCGGCTTTGGTGATTTTAGGTGGTGGACATTCCGTAAATGCTGAAATAGTGTCTGAAAAAACACATCTATCTAATCAGGTAGCACAAGCGGACATTGAAGCAGCTAAACCCAATCAAAACCAAACTCCTGGTAGCTATGTCGGTATTGGTACTAGTATTGGTATAACAGGCGGCTCTTCAGCTTTGAGTGATGGTAATTTCAGCTTCATGAGTAAAATTCGTTTTACCAAATCTCTATCAGCTAGACCGTCAGTTTTACTAGGAACAGACACAACATTTCTTGTTCCTCTCACCTACGACTTTGCTGTTAAACCAGTAGACCCACTTACTAATCCTGTAACTATATTGCCTTATATGGGAGTAGGTGCAGTTATTAAAACCGGTGATAAATCTGAAACTGCTGTTTTAGTCACTGGTGGTATTGACATACCTCTCAATCAAAAATTTACCGCCACTGCTGCTATAAACACTGGTTTTTTTGATAAAGTTGATGTCGGTATTTTACTAGGAGTTGGTTATAACTTCAAAGGATTTTAAACGAATTAAAGGTCAGGAAGTTAAACTTCCTGGCCATACTCTTATATACTCTATTTAGGACTTACCTTGTCAATTACCTTGATTTTACCATCATCTCCCACAGTCCAAACATCGTAAGTACCAATGACATCACCATTAGTATCAACATCTACATCACCGCTTGCGCCTTGGTAATTAATCTGTTTACCCTCTTTCAGAAGCTTCAGCCCTTGACAAACATCACTCACAGGTGTACCATTTCCAGCAGCTACTTCTCGCAATTTACTAGCAATAGCCACCCCAGTATTTTCCTTAGCGGCTTGGGCTGCTAATACCAATAAGGCCGCAGCGTCCCAGGCTTGAGGGGCGTATTCGCCTGGAGAAGTGCCTTTTTTGTTTTTCCAAAGTTTATTAAAATTTTCTAAACCTTTACCACTAGAACCGGGAACTGTACCAATTGCGCCAGATAAGATATATTTACCATCCTTACCTTTCCCAACTTGCTCCGGGAAACTATCGGATTTTACACCGTCTGTGAGTAAAATTTGTACAGCTTTGGTAACACCCTGTTGATAAGCAGCTTTCAGGAATAAACTACCGGTTTCAGCATACAATACGGCTAAAACTGCATCTGGTTTACCCGCAAAAGCGGCAGATGCTTCTGTATCAAAAGTTTGAGCCTTGGGGTCATAGCGAACAGGCTTATCTTTATTAACTACAGTACCACCTAATTTCTCAAAAGTTTGCACAAATGCTTTTTCAAAGCCCACACCATAGTCATTATTAATTACCACAGTGGAAACTCGTTTAAAGCCTTTTTTCTTAGCGAGTTGGGCTAAAGCTAATGCTTGGTAGGTATCAGGGGGAGCAGTCCGCGCCCAAAAGCCTTTAAAGTCGCCTTTTTGAGCTTTGTCAGTAAATACAGGGCTGGTGCTACCAGGAGAAATTAGCATAACTTTATTAGGTACAGCCACGGAAACCGCCGCAGTGGAAACACTACTCGCAAAAGAACCGACCACACCACCAACTTTATCTAAAGTTGCTAATTTAGTCATACCCGCAGCACCGGCTTTAGGGTCAGTTTGGTCGTCTACTTCCACCAAACTGACTTTTTCACCATTGACACCTCCACAAGCATTAACAGTTTCCACCAGTAAGGGAACAGAACCAACCATTTGTTGTCCAATAGAAGCCAAGTCACCAGTGGTGGGTAATAAACTACCAATTTTCAATCCTTTAGTATCACTGGTGGTCGTGGTAGCTGTTGGTGAAGCGGTACTAAGCGACTGAGACGGAGGTTTAGAACTTTCACAAGCTACTAAAAATAAACCACTGGCTATGGTAGCCACACTTAAAGCTAGAGAGATACGAATTTTCGACATAGTTAGTCACACTCCTCAGATACTTAGAAGACTTGATATAGTTAACTTGATATAATTAAATTCATATCAAGTGCTTCAACCGCAAATAATAACATCCTGATTACCGACTTACCAGAAATTAATTAAAACTCCTATTCCTCCCTGTGCTGGAGTGGTTGGTTTTTCCATAATTCAAACACTAATTTTTTCACCAGGTTGAGGACTGATCACCTGAGTTGTTAAATTGTTATTTTCTAATAAAATCTGAAATTCTGTCGTATTTCCTCTAGCTTGGAGAAATTTTACCAATAGTCCCTCAAATAAAATATCCCCTCCAGCTGCGGTAGGGAGGATAAATTGAGGTTTTACAGATTTTACCAGTTCTAGAGCGCTATTCATACCTTTGATAATCGCACCGAGTAGGGGTAAACTCAAATCAATGATGGGTGTAATTACCACGTCAATAGGTGCTATTTCTTGGAGTTGGGGGGAATGATAACCATGGGGTTCATAATACAATGTAGAATTATTGGCCAGGTTTTTGAGCAGATAGCCATTTTCTAATAAAGTAGGTCCAATGGGAGAACCAGGAACAGCTTTAATTTCTATTTGCTGATTTAAAATGAAGCTTTGACCATGTTGAAGAGTGATGATTTGTTGATAACCTAATTTTTCTACCACTTTAGCCGCATTAGGAGAAGCAACAACAGGAATATTTTTGTCAAGTTGCTTTAAGGTGGGGGGGTGTGCGTGATCTTCTAAACCCTGAGAAAGCAGAATTAAATTTATATTATCTGGTATTAACCGATCCTGAGAACGAGAACCTTTAAATAACCAATCTAAATTGTTAAAGGTTAAAGTACCAATTAACCAGGGGTCAATTAGTATTCGCTGTTGATTAATTTCAATTAACCAGCTATTGCTATCTAACCAAGTAAAGTTCATATTATACAAATCCTCAAATTTGAAATTGGAAATGATTTACTGTCCCGCTAACATCTTTAAAACTTTATCAATGTTATCTAAATTACCAACCATGCGCCGAATTGGATGAGGCCAAACCTTAACCAAGGTTGGAGTAGCAGACACTTGATCAATTTCGGCCTGTTCTGGATTAGTGAGAACATCAACTACTTTAAGAGTATAAGGATACCCTAGAGATCGTTCTAATGATTCGTGCAAGTTCTGTAAAATTTTTTCAGTGGTTATACTATGTCCAGCGACAAATAAGCGTAAAACAAAACCTGGATTACCTGGGATATTTTGGGGTGCAGGTTGTGTAGTCATGATTGGTTGTTGATACTGCGAGGGAGAATCAGTTAAATCTAGACGCACAATTAAATCATGATCCTGCCACAGTTGAGGAAATGCAGCACGATAAGTTGATAATACCAGGCGATCGCACAATCCATCTTGCCAGGGTGCTGATTGCCACACTAAATCCCCAGTCCCAAAAATCGCATTTAGCACAGCTTGATGACGCATGGCTGCGGGATAAGCCTCGGCAAAGATTTGGACTTTTTGAGTCCGAGGATTTAACCAGTGATCAATAGTTGCAGTATAACAAGGAACTAAAAAATGCGGAGGTTCTGGTAAATCGAGGATTTCCCGCAAAGCCGCACACAGATTTAAATGCCATCTTCCTTGTTTACTAGGATCAATACAATAAATTAAATCTCCTCCAGGTGTAAACAAAGCAATACCCTTGAATAACTGCGGCTGAGATAGTTTCTCTACATTCAACTTAGTCATTGGTTAGTGGTCAGTGGTAATTACCTATTAAAAACGACCTCGGAGAAATTGCGCCATTTCGTTAGGAGTTGGGGACATTTCCAAAGCTGTTTCCTCAGTGATACGGCCTTCTTGATAGAGATTAAACAATGACTGATTCATTGTAATCATGCCATCAAAACCTGATTGTTTCATTAACGCTTCAATTTCATCATAATCACCTGTTTTCACCCAATCTTTGACGGCCTCAGTATTAATCAGAATATCGTGGAAAGCACAGCGTTTACCATCTGCAGTCCGGCACAAACCTTGAGAAACTACAGCTATCAAGGATTCAGCCAAGGCTACACGCATAGCTTCTTGTTCTTCACCTGCATATAAGTTGAGAACCCGTTCAATAGTTTTTACAGCACTATTGGTGTGCAGAGTTCCCATAACCAAGTGACCTGTTTGTGCGGCTTTCAATGCAGTATTCAGCGTTTCCTTATCCCGCATTTCCCCCAGAAGAATAACATCTGGGTCAGCACGCAAAGCTGCTTTTAAGGCCTTATCGAACTTGAGGGTGTGTATTCCCACTTCCCGTTGTCTAATTAGGGACTTACGACTTTGGTGGACAAACTCTATCGGATCTTCAATTGTAATGATGTGCTTGAACATTGTCCGATTGATATAGTCAACCATTGCAGCCATTGTTGTTGACTTACCTGAACCCGTTGGACCTGTGATCAAAATCAAGCCCTTTTGATAATTACAAATATCTTGAATTATAGGTGGTAAGCGCAACTGCTCGATAGACATAATTTCCAGAGGAATTAACCGCAGTACCATTCCATAACCATGCAAGGTATCAAAGACATTAATCCGCACACGAACAAAATCGTACTGAGCCGCACCATCGAATTCTAGCTGTTCTTGAAAGCTTTGAATTTCTTCATGACCGAGAATTTCCTGCAACCAACTCATAAAGGTTACTTTATCAGTTTCGGGATAATTGGTAATTTGTATCTCTCCTCGGTCGCGGAAGCGAGGTATTTCTCCCACTCCTAAGTGAATATCAGAATAACCCTGATCAAATGCTTCCTGGATCAACTGCGCCAGGGTAAGTCCTGAAGATTTATGTGTCGGATAACTTGAACTAGAAAATATTAGTAGCAGCTCTGAGGATCGCATTTTGCGTTATTTCGGTGTTTTTATGAGTTTATTCATCAGTATATTATAGTTGCAAATTACCAAGACAGGAAACAGGGAACGGAAAAACCTGTTAGATCAAGCCCACGAGACTTGTAGATAAATTATGAGAAACAATAGAGTTTTCTATAAGAAATATTAAGTATCTAGGCAATTCAAGGGCAGGAATCAAGTTCTGCTTCTCATCTACCCTTAGTCCATATTTCTCAAGGCATACAGCCAAACTTATTTCCTCACCTGTGGGCAGATCTGGCAACTCATTCATAATCACCAAAAATTAACTGTAAAGTTTAGTAAAGAAATGCTCATTTTGCCGCTAAGGTTTTATATACTAAATTTCACTGAAACAAAATCGGTTTATTCGCCCCCCAGCGATAAATAACTGAAATTTAAACTTGCTGTGTATTTTAGGAGGAAAAGTCATGGTTTCTGCTCAAAGCTCTAATCTGGTTCAGACCCACTCCTTGTTAATGATGAAAAGCTTTTTAATCTGGACATTTACATTGGCAGTGTGCTTGTTAGTCGTCGGTTTTCCATTGGTTGTATTGATGGCTACAATTGGATGTCTGTTGTCTATTGTGTTACAATCCGTAATGCCCGCTAATGCAGTTTTAGTTGTGGCAGGTGGTTTAGTCATGCTTAATGTTATGGCAGTATTAATTGCTGCTGGCGTTCTCACAGCTAAAGGTATTCATCCTAAGCAGGTAAAATGGTTAAGCTGGCTACATGGTGAAGCTGAAAAAACCCAAACTACTGTTTATGCAGCTTGTCCTTTAACTTGTGAAATCAACCAATAGCGATTATTAGCTAAAACTTGACAAAAAGTACATCTGCCCGGTTCATCCGGGTTTTTTAATTATGTATCAATAGCTTCTTAATTGTATGCGCTTAATAGTATTAATATTATCACTGGGCGCAATTCTACAGGATAATTGATTTACGCCTGTCCATAGCTGTATTTTGACGTTATTTGGTAAGCATAAAACGTGGCTAATACACAACAGCGTAAATCAACAACCCATACTTCTGAGCAAGGAATCCCTAAAATAACTAAACAGCTTAATTAGCTTTTTAACTACAACCCTGCTTCAAGTGGACATACTTTCATCATTCCCAAAGGGAAGAGAACAGCAATTAACATCGTTTAAACAGACTTTACCCCATTCTAAAGCCCAACGAACTAAAGCCACACGATTATCAGTCTTAGTTTTGGTGAGAATGTTGCTAATATGGTTATCAACTGTCCGTTTGCTAATTTCCAGTTTTGCTGCAATTTCTTGGTTAGTTAAGCCGGTGGCCACTAAGTCGATAATTTGCATTTCTCTGTCCGACAGACTAACATGGGTTCCAGACTCACTAGCAGCCATTACTTACTATTTCTCCCTTAGTATATGTACTCAAGTCTTATTCCTTATTCTAGAAGATCTTTGCGGAGGTAGATAGTTTTAAATGTTGCTAATACTACTAATGTCAAGATTTTCTTTTGATTTTAGGTTTGTAGTCATATACACTACAGATAAAAAGTGTTGATTTTAACTAGGATTAATTAAAAAACCTGTCAAAATAAATATATAATGCCCCATAGAAAATCAAAAACGCAATGATTAATCCCCGTGTTCTATGTCTTGGTGAAGTCTTATTTGATTGTTTAGCTGATCAATTGGGACTTAAACTAGAGGAAGTGAAATCATGGACTCCCTACCCAGGAGGAGCGCCAGCAAATGTGGCTTGTGCTTTAGTGAAGTTGGGGACATCAGCCGGATTTATAGGCGCAGTGGGTGAAGATGAACCAGGGAATACACTGATAAAACTATTAGAAGCTGTCGGCGTAGATACAACTGGTGTGCAACGTCATCCCACAGCACCAACAAGACAAGTATATGTAGTTAGGGATTTAACAGGCGATCGCACTTTTGCAGGTTTTGGTAAATATAATACTTCTGAATTTGCTGATACCCGTCTCCAAGCTACAAAATTACTACCCGCACTGTTTCAGGAAGCTGACTTTTTGGTGCTAGGAACTCTAGAATTAGCCTATCCTGAAAGTGAGAAAGCTGTTTTGCGAGCTTTAGAATTGGCAGAAGAATATGACCTAAAAATTATTCTTGATGTCAATTGGCGACCAGTATTTTGGACAGATGAAAATACCGCTAAGACGAAAATTCAAGCTTTATTGGGGAGATTTGATTTCCTCAAATTGACAAAGGAAGAAGCACAATGGTTATTTAATACAATAGACCCCGGAGCAATTACTTATAGAATCAATTCTTTAGAAGGGGTTTTAGTGACAGATGGTGAAAATGGTTGTTCCTATTGTTTAGGGGAGAATGAAGGTAAATTACCAGCTTTTTCCGTGTCTGTGGTGGATACCACTGGTGCGGGAGATGGGTTTTTAGCTGGGTTTATCCACCAATTATACCAAGTTGGGATTCACAGACTCAAGGACGCGGAAACCGCCAGAAAAATTGTCACCTATGCTAGTGCTGTGGGAGCTTTAACTACTCTTAAACCAGGTGCGATCGCTTCTCAACCCACTGCGGCGGAAGTTGATGCTTTTCTGAGTAATCCTCAACTAGCCTAAAGCCTTTTTAATCTTTTCGACAATTACTTCCGGGGCTTGGGAAACATCAACACAAATACAATTATCAGGCTCTTCAAGGTCATTAAACTGACTTTTGAGGAGCTTTTCAGTCATAAAGTGATTTTTCCGGGCTTTTAGCCGATTTTCAATCACATCAAAAGACCCCTGGAGGTAAACTAACTGAATACGGCTATCAATTATCAGCATTTGACGATAACTGGTTTTGAGTGCAGAACAGGCCAAAACGACATTTTTGTTTTCTTGTAGCCAATTTCTAATAGCCGCTTGCAAATCTTCTAACCAAGGTATTCTATCATCATCATTCAGGGAAATTCCCACTTGCATTTTTTTAATATTTGCTAGTTTATGGAAGTTGTCAGCGTCTCTAAATTCCCAGTTGAGTAATTCAGCTAAAAGTTTACCAATTGTAGTTTTACCAGAACCAGAAACACCCATTATTAAAATTATAGAACTTAATTCATTGGTCAAATTAAACCTGCCATTTTTCTATTTCTGTAACTTCTAAACCCGTTAACTGTGCCACTTGTTCTAGAGACATCCCATTTTGCCACAAATTCACCGCAATTTGTCTTAATTGAGATTCAGCTTTTTCAGCCCGTTCTTTTTCTTGTTCAGCGTTTTCTTGGGCTGTGGGAAATAATTCACCATCTAAATTTGCCCAGCGTAACCAAGTGGTATTAATACCTCTATAATTACCCTCCCAACGCACTAAGGTTAAGTTTAAAACTGTACTCACTAATTGATTTTTGCTATTAAAAGCAATAGGTTCATACACACCACTGTTGATATGAAAACCTGCCAAATCCTCTGGATTAAAAGGATCAAACCAGAAGTATTCAGGAACACGCATCTGATTTTGATAAATCAATTTCTTCTCAGTTTTATCGTTTTTAGATGTACTTTCTGAAAGTAACTCAATTACTACATCTGGTGGTTTTCCTTCTTCCCACACTACCCAAGAAAGTCGTTTGATGATTGTTTGTTGTTTTCATTAAAAATAGTATGTTTATCCTCTCCTATTATAGACAAAATTACTAGAATTGTCAATATTTTTTTCTAAGCTTTTGATGTGTTAAATTTGGGAATTAGATAATCTTGACATAAATTGTTTTTCCCACCAAGATGCAAATTTCATGATTTAATATGGCTATTATGTCTATATTTTTATTTCTGCTAAACCTAAATAACGGATACCTACTGGAGAAATATCAAAGCGACATGGTAAAACCTCTAAACCTAGATTAATTGCAGTTCTTAATAATTTACCATATAGGGGATCTTTGCTGTCTCCAGGTGCAAATTCTAAACAATCATTCCGGTTAATAAAATATAGCATTACTGCCCGATTTTGGGGGATAACTTCCATTAATTCCTGTAGATGTTTTTGTCCTCTGGTGGTTTCTGTGTCGGGAAATAAGGCTAAAGTTCCTTGAGACCAAGTTGTATTTTTAACTTCTAAATAAATCGGACGTTGTTGAACATTTCCTGTTAAATAAAAATCAACTCGACTTTTACGATCTTTTCCATAGACAACTTCACTTTTAACCTGTTCATATTCAGCCAATTCTGGGAATAAATATTTCTCTAGAGCTAATTTGATCACACGGTTAGGTAAAGCTGTATTTACACCCACCCAAGTTGTTGCATGATCATTGACTTCTATTATTTCTAAAGTATATGCTAGTTTACGTTGAGGATTATCACTTTTAGAAACTTGTACAGCACTACCAATAGTAGAAACTCCCGTCATTGGTCCTGTATTTGGACAATGTGCTGTGATCAATTCTCCAGAATTTAATTGAATATCAGCAAAAAACCGCTTGTAGCGTTTGAGTAAAATACCAGGGTATAAAGTTGGGTAATGGTAGAGCAAATCAGTCATAATCATCAATTAGGTAGAACATTTACTCATATTAACTCAAAATCACTCCCAATCTTTCTGAATAGAGCAAATTAGGAAAATAGAAATCAACCCAATACGCAAAATCATAAAATCTATCTGTTAATCAATCACTCAGGGGTAATTAAGCCATAAAGTCTAATTTTAATCATAAATAATTCGTTTTTGTAGTCAAATTTACGATATTTTTATCAGATTTGAATATAATGGATATTACAAACCTACCATTTAAACAAATATGGTAGCATTTACCAATACAAGGAGAAATATTCTATGCAAAAAGTCTCACTTGATAGGGAATTAGAATATGCTTTTTTGTTTAAACTTAAAAAAGTAAACTCCATTAATACGACAGATTTTCAGCCATTTTTTGAGAATTTACCAATTGATCCCTATATTAAGGGAAAATATCGCTCACGCAGATTATCCAGGTTTATAGTTTCTAGAGATAAATTGGTTAAACTCCCCCGTGGTTATCTATTACAAAGTAGAGAATATAATCCTTTATTGGGAGGGATAAAAAGGGAGTTTGCAGAATTGGATAATGCACTCATAGAACTGGATATTTTTAAGCATCTCATTTTCGCATTCTGTGATTCTTGTCAATTAGATAGAGAAGCAGAAATTGATGTTCATCAAATTAGAACTACTTGTTCACCAAATAATTTAGGAAATCCTGCTCCTGAAGGTATCCACAGAGATGGTAGTGATTTTATTGGTATTTTTTCCGCAGGAAGACATAATATTAAAGGTGGAGCAACTCATTTATATGCTGCGAAAAAGGAAAAGCCGGTTTTTAACAAAGTTTTGCAACCTGGAGAAATAATTTTAGTCAATGAACATCAATTTTTTCATTTTACCACTCCCATAAAACCCCAGAATCCCGGTTTAGGAACTAGGGATGTATTTGTGATCAATTATCCTAGTTTAATTTCTGATTTTTAGGAAATATAAAGGTTCTAGAGAGATTCAGATCCCCAATTTCTTCAAGAAGTCGGGGATCTTGTTGAATTGGTGTATAATTATATTAACCAATTCTTGATTTTTTCCATTACCAATTATGAATAACGAATTTTACAATCGGGGATTAGAAAAAGCCCAACAAAAAGATTATGCTGGTGCTATAGCAGATTTTAATTTGGCTATTCAGGAGAATCCTAAATTTACCAAAGCATATATCCAACGGGGTTTAGCATATTATGATTCAGGAGAAATTTTACAAGCTGTTTATGATTATACCGCAGCTATAAAACTGGATGAATCTATCCCAGAAGTTTTCTATTATCGAGCTTTAGCTAGATTAACATTAAAAAACTTTCCTGGTGCTTTAGATGATGTTGAAAGGTCAATTCGTCTTAATTCTAATTATGCTGCTGCTTATGATTTACGGGGAATACTGCGACGAAAACAAGGGGATATTCAAGATGCAATTACTAATTTTAAAAAAGCTGCTAAATTATATTTAGAACAGAAAAATAAAGAAAAATGTCAAGACTGTTTGCAGAAAATTCAACAGCTACAACCACCAGAAAAACCGCAAATAACTGAATCTGCACCTATATCTATTATTTCTACAAATCAATATTTTCATCAATTGTTAGCAAAAGCAGAAAATGGAGAAGTAAAAGCAGCAATTGCTGATTTAAATTGGGTCTTAAAAACTGATCCAAATGATGGACAAGCTTATTGTTTTCGGGGAGTAATCCAGTGTAAAATTGGCAATTATCAAGACGCTATAGCCGACTTTAATTATGCAATAAAACTAAATTTTCAAGATGCAATTGTTTATAGAAATCGCGGAAAAGCACGTTCCCAAATTGGTGATTATCAAGGTGCATTATCTGATTTAAACCAAGCATTGAAAATGCAGCCACAAGATCCTTTAGTTTATGTTGCTAG
Organism: Anabaena sp. 54; assembly: GCA_900299285.1. Classification (GTDB taxonomy): domain Bacteria; phylum Cyanobacteriota; class Cyanobacteriia; order Cyanobacteriales; family Nostocaceae; genus Dolichospermum. The sequence continues at coordinate 13,760 of OMJF01000132.1, forward strand.
AGGTAATATTTATCGGACTATGGGTGATTATCTCCACGCAATTCAAGATTATAGTCAAGCATTGGAAATCAATCCTGATCATGCTCCAGCATACTATAATCGCGGTCTGGCCTATACATTGTTAGAAGAAATGCAAAATGCTGTATCTGATTATCAGAAAGCAGCTAGTATTTATTGTGAACAAGAAGACTGGAAAAATTACCAAGAAGTATTAAATAATTTACAAAAAATCCAAACATCTAGTCCCGAAATCAAAAATCAGAAATCTCAAGTTTTACGTCAGCGACTTTTGCGTTTAGTGGGGGGACACTGGGAAATAGCAGAACGCTTAATTCAACAACAAAAATATAATAATCCGGGAATGTCAGATGATTGGTATTTACAAAGAGTAATTGAGCAGTTGGAGAGAGAACGCAACTGATAATTAATTCAATATTCTCGATTTATTCAAGAAATCGGGAATCTATATTTTTGCATGAATTTAGTTAATTTATTTAAAGCATAGATAAAGATTTGATGAAACCTGGTCATTAGGTATAGCGGTTTATCATAATTGCTTGTACCATTTATTTTTATAAATCCACATTTTGATTTAAAGGAAGTCAAATAAACGAAAAAATATAAACCATCATCCAGAAATCAATCTATTTAGATGAAAATTGGTTTTATTCTTATCTAAAATTTCCATTAATACCATGACAATTTTTAGATTTAATATCTTCAATTATTCAATCTAAAATCAGCTTAAAAAGCCAGAAATTTACCATAAATCAAGTAGGATATATACCAATGACTAATATTTATCAAACAATTCCTAGTGCAATTTTTCAGCAAAAGTTTGTTTGTAATCGTTTAATTGCAAAACCGGAAGGTTTTATAGATTTTCCTAAGTCAGAGATTGAACAATCTATTCCTAAACGATTTGAACAACAAGTTAATAAATATCCTGATGCTATTGCTATTAAAACCAATAATCAAACCCTGACCTATACACAATTAAATGAAAATGCTAATCGTTTAGCAAATACAATTCTCTCCCAAAGAGGAGAACAATCAGAAGTAATTGTCTTATTACTAGAAAAAGGTGCAGATTTCATTACAAGTATCCTGGGAGTTTTAAAAACAGGTAAAATTTTTGTTCCTTTAGATCCCACATTTCCGATTGATAGACTTACTTATATTATTGAAGATTCCCAAGCTGTTGCATTCATTACTAATAATTTGAACTTGGATTTAGCTAAGAAATTAGCTAATAATTGTCAATTATTTAATATAGATAATATTAAAGACAATATTAATAGCAATAATTCCGAGAAAAATCCTCTGATTAAAATATCACCAGAAGCACTAGCTTATATAATTTACACTAGTGGTTCAACCGGTAAACCTAAAGGGGTATTCCAGAATCATCGCAATTCTTTACATTACTGCATGAATGATACAAAAACCTTATTAATTAGCCATCAAGATCGTGTAATTTTCCTCTATTCCTGTAGTGCATTAGGAGGAATATTATGTATTTTCTACACTTTACTTAATGGTGCTAGTCTCTATCCTTTTAACATTAAAGAAGAGGGATTAACTAATTTAGTAAAATGGCTAATTACATCGGAAATTACTATTTATCATTCCTTTACAACCCTATTTAGACACTTTGTAGATATCCTCACAGATACAGAACAATTTCCTAAAATTCGTCTAGTTAAATTAGGTGGTGAACCTACATTAATTAGAGATGTAGAAAATTACAAAAAGTATTTTTCTGCAAATTGTATTTTATATGCAAGTTTAGGTGCAACAGAAGCAGGAACTTTTCGTAATTTCATAGTTGATAAAGATACGGAAATCGCAAATAGTACCATACCTATGGGCTATCCAGTTCAAGATATGGAAGTTGTCATATTAGATGAAAATAGCCTAGAAGTTAAAAATGGTAATATTGGAGAAATTGCTCTAAAAAGTGAATATTTAGCTCTGGGTTATTGGCAAAAACAAGAATTAACCGAAACCGTGTTTTTACCAGATATTCAAAATAGTAAAAAAAGAATTTACCGCACCGGTGATTTAGGCTGTATTCAATCTGATGGTTGTTTAGTTCATAAAGGTAGAAAAGATTTTCAGGTAAAAATTAGAGGTTTTCGCATTGAAGTTTCAGAAATAGAAATGGAATTGCTCAAAATTCCTCGTCTTCAAGAAGCTGTCGTCGTAGCTACGGAAGATATCCCAGAAAATAAACGTCTCATAGCTTATATTGTTGCCAAAAAACAACCAGCACCTACTACTAAAGAAATCCGACAACATTTACAGAATAAACTACCTGAATATATGCTTCCTAGTGCCTTTATTTTTTTAGATAGTTTGCCATTAACACCCAATGGTAAACTAGATAGAAAGGGACTAGCAGCATTTAATTTAATTAAACCTGAAGGGACTCAAAAATTTGTTAATCCCCAAAATGATATAGAAAGTCAGTTAATCAAAGTTTGGGAAGATTTATTAGGTGTTCAACCCATTGGTGTTCAAGATGATTTTTTTGAATTGGGAGGAAATTCCTTATTAGCAGTGCGATTATTTGCTGATATAGAACATAAATTTGCTCAAAAATTGCCACTAGCGGCTTTGTTTCCGTCAGCTACAATAGCAGCAATAGCCCAAATTATTCAGCAAGAAAAAGTTTTAGAAAACACCCCCAAAGCCAATTATTCATCTTTAGTAGAAATTCAACCCCACGGAACAAAACCACCCCTATTTATGATTCATCCTTTAGGGGGAGAAGTTTTATGTTATCGTAATTTAGCAAGACATTTAGGATTAGAACAACCCTTGTATGGACTGCAATTACAAAAAGCAAATGAGAAACAGTTTTCTATAGTTCAGGTTGAAAACATGGCCTCCCAATATCTTCAAGAAATTCAGACTCTTCAACCTCAAGGACCTTACTTTTTGGGAGGATATTCTTTTGGAGGCATTATTGCTTATGAAATAGCTCAACAACTCCACCGTCAAGGTCAAAAAGTTGCATTTTTAGCTATGTTGGATACCTGTCGTCCCGGGTATAAGCGACGGTTATCATTCCTAAAACGAATTTATTTACATCTCAATTATATCGGACAACGCAGATCTAAGTATATTTCTCACAAGGCTAAAAGTTTCTACCAACACGCTAAGTTTTATATAAAACAAATTTTTCAAAATCACTTACGGCTTATTACTCAGATATTTAATCCCTGGATACCTGAAATAAATCAGCATTTACACAGCCATGATATTTATATTCAAGCTATGAATACATATATTTTTCAACCTTATTCAGGCCAGGTGACTCTCTTCCGCACAAAAGATGAAAATCGAACGGACGCTGTGGGTATAGAATATGACTCAAAATTTGGTTGGGGTGAAATAATAACTGGTGATTTAGATATTAAGTATATTACTGGTTCTCATCTTTCCCTTCTTGATGAACCTAATGTCAGGGTACTGGCCAAACAAATTAAAAGCTGTTTGCAGAAAGCCCAGAATCTAGAGTAAAATATTCCTCAATATTGGATGACGAAGAAAATATTGTCTAGGTTTTTGTTACAATTAATTAAGTTTTTACAGCAAAATACCACTATGGCTTTATACGCAGAATTGCATCGGCATCTAGGTGGTTCAGTTGTACCTCGTGTCCTCTGGCGATATTTTCAACGTCACAATACTGAGTTAATTTCTCCCTTTGCTGAATATCCAGAATTTGAAGATTTTTACACCCGTCCCCGTAATACCTTGGATGAGTATCTAGAACTACATACCTTGGTAGAAAGTGTCCAAACGGTGGAAACCTTACCCTACTTTATTTACCGCTTATTGCGCGGTGCTTATATTTTTGAGAATTTGGCTTATTTGGAATTACGTTATACCCCCTATTTACGAACTCCTGAACATTTGAGTCAACATCAGAGAATTGATAAAATGGCGGAAATTGTGGATATTGTCGGTAAATCTAGTCATATCCCCGAATATCCCATTATCACCCGTCAAATCCTCTGTATGCACTCCCGTTTACCTTTTGAGGTAAATCAGGCCATTATTGATTTAGCAGCCCAAAATAGGGAATATGTCTGTGGGATAGACGTGGCCGGGGGCGATCGCTATTATGCTGAAAGGATGGCAGAATGGATACATTTATATAATTATGCCCATTCGTTAAATATTAACACCACAGGGCATCTTTATGAAACTCAAGATGGTTGTTATCCAGAATTGCTACCCTATTTAATGCGAATTGGTCATGGTATTCAAATTCCTCTTTTGTATCCTGAGTTACTTCCAGAGATTGCTAAAAGAGGACAATGTTTAGAAGTTTGTCCGACAACTTATTTAAAAACAGGGACTTTGCAGGATATTCGTCAACTAAAATTAGTCTTTGACCGATGTTTCGCCGCAGAAGTTGATATCGCTATTTGTACGGATAATGCCGGATTACATAATATGCGTCTACCCTTTGAATATGAAAATCTTTTGACTTACGACATTATTAATTTTCAACAGTTACAAGCTTGTCAAGATGCAGCCTTTCGCCATGCTTTTGCGTGGCCTCATAGTCAACGTCCAGCATCTTTATTAACTGGGTTGTTAAAGTAGATATGACCTTGCTAAATTTTGACTCCACCAGTATATGACTGAGGTTTCGCGCCAATGCGGAAAGTTTGATCTCTTGAATTTTCTTTTAAGTTTAAGGGTTAGCTTGAAAAGTATTGTTATTAACAAACAAAACCTCATCCCCCTTATCCCCAAACCTGGGAAGAAATGGGGGTTTTTCCCTCAGCTTATGGAATGGAAGCCAACTGCCGACTCCCGACCCCTTTTTTATTTTCATCACTTGTGTTATTACAGATAAAAATCACTCAAGTTGTATAATTAACCTGTCTACTCAATTAAACAAATATTTTAAGTATTGTTTGAGTATTGGCGAGTAGTCCGTCTATTCTAGCTTAATTAAGAATCTATGTGGCAACAACAAAAAAAAGATAGTGTAATTATCAATCTGGCTTTATTAATGTCTATAACTACCAGCCCCATGGTAGCAAGTTTCTTGATTTCCGCACCAGTCCAAGCAGAACCACAGACTCATGCTCCGGCCTTTTCTCTCCCGCAAACGGTAGAAAATGGTACTATAGTTAAAATTGACGGTTCGGCTAACTTTGTCACCCTTAACCAAACCTTGAAAGAAAGCTTTGAAAAACAGTTTTCGGGAACTCAGGTAGAAGTTGCTATCAATGGCAATGAAGAAGCTTTAAAAGCGATTTTAGATGGTAAAGTTGATCTAGTATCCCTTGGTCGTAGACTCACCCCAGAAGAAAAAGCACAAGGTTTACAACAAATACTGGTACGTCGAGAAAAAATCGCTATCATTGTTAGTAAGAATAACCCCTTTCAAGGCGGCTTAACTACTGAACAATTGGCGAAAATTTTCCGAGGGGAAATTACAGACTGGTCACAAGTGGGGAATACTCAAGGTAAAATTAGATTTATAGATCATCCTGACCATAGTGATACTCGTGCTTCCTTGAGCGAATATCTAGCATTTCAGTCTGGCCAATTCCTAGCTCAGACCAATGCTGTACAAATGGTAGATGATAATACAGCTAATATCATTCAAGAATTAGGTGATGATGGTATTAGCTATGTTTTAGCAAATCAGGTTTCTAAATTGTCAGCGGTGCGAGTCTTGAAAATACAAGACTTATTACCAGAAACTGTAGAATATCCTTTTGACCAGCCTTTTGTCTACGTTTATCAACAAAATCCCAGTCAGAAAGTTAAGGATTTTCTCGGATTTATTTTAGCTAAACCCGGACAGGAATCTATAGAAGCTGCTAGACAAGCAGAAGCACGTGCTGTTATGTCGAGTCAATTACAAACTGTTACCACTCCTACCCTAAGCTCGACAGAAATTCCAACAGCAACCTCTACAATTAATCAAAATCCATCTTTATCCCCTAGTCCCCAAAGCGCCGCTACACAGCAACCTATAGAAGTTGGAAGTGAAATACAGTTGGTCAATCCCTTTACTAACCCTTCAATGCTCACCAAAAATCTGGGGTTGTTGCTGCTATTACCCTTACTGCTGATTACTGGTTTAAGTCTACCTTTGTTATGGGGAAGAAAAAAGCGATCGCTAAATGCAACAACTGCATCAAACTCAAATACATTAGATTCAGAAGACTTAGAGGATAATCACCTCTTTCAAGAAGCAACTGAGCAAAACCTAGACCAAGCTATCCCACCAACTACAACTAACAATTATCATGGACTCAATGGTAATCACTCTTCAGAAGACATCTCTCCACAAGCAACAACACCAAATAATCTAGCCCTCACCCAGACAATTACCCCAAAGGATCAGATAAAGGAAATTAATGAACTTGATTTGGACCATAATCCCACAATCTGGGATACAGAAGCTCCTGTGATTGTCGTCAATAATCATTATCCACAAATCCCAAGTATTCATCACGATCTTATTGACTCGGATATACCTGTAGATGAATTTACCAATTCTCTACTAGAAACATCTGAACCACTAACACCAACATCATCTGAGCAAAAGACCATGTCTTTGTCAGAATTACTCACTAAATCTCCTGCTCCAATTCAAGCTCCAATTAGAGAAGATAAATATATCTCTTTATCAGAATTACTCGGTATATCCTTTACACCAAATTACCAATCACCACCAGAGCAAAATTTACTATCCGATTTACCATTAAATCTAGAAGAGACTTTAAACTCCATCACCAATGACATTGAACTCAATATACCTCAAATAGCAGAAGAAATATTACCGACTCCACTGCATCCTACCACCACAGATGAAAACATCGCCATGGAGTTAGACGCAGAAATAGCAGCTTGGACTACTATTAACCAAATCAATGCTAATGAAAATACCAGAATTATCTTTACACCCCGCACTCCCAAATGGGCTTATGTATCTTGGTATATTTCTGATAGTGATAAGCTCAAACAAGTCATAAATCATCAGAAAACATTACAAAATAAAAGATCTATGACTTTAGCTGTACGTCTCTATGATGTTACTAATCTTGACCTTAGTTATCAACTTCCTGAATTGGTGCAACAATATGAATGTGAAACCGCAATTCATGATTGTTATATACCTATTCCTACAGGTGAACGTGATTATATGACAGAAATTGGTTATTTAATTAATGATCATCAGTGGTTATGTCTCGCTCGCTCTGGTACAGTTCATGTCTTCAGTGGTCCTAGTACAGATTTCTGGTTTGTCGTTGATACCGAATTAGTGATTTATGGTGCTACAAAACAAGATGCTATTGTCACTATTGATGGTCAAAATGTCAAACTCAATGCTGATGGTACTTTTAAGGTATCTCTTCCTTTTGTGGATAATTTGGTTGATTATCAAATGACTGCTACTTCTGCTAATGAAGAAAATACTAAAACTATTTACCAAAAGTTCTTTCAAGAACAGAAAGAGGATTAATGGCAATATTACCTATTTATTAGCAAGTAAGGCGGTTTGTATTGTAAAGCAAGTCGCTTTTCTCAAATTCTCAATTGCAAATTCATACAAAAAAAGTCACTCAATCAAGATTTATAAGTTAGCAGTTAGGAATCAAAAGTTACAAACCATGAGTAAAACTTTCTTGTTAAAGAAGTTTCATCGTTAATCTATATCCTAACTGCTTTCACGACTGCTTTAACTGTAGTTAAAACTAAATTACAAGTTAACCTAGCATTAATATAAGATAGCAATACAATAACAGAAGATAACAATACAATAACATAAGATTGCAATACAATTGCATAAGATTATCTTCAATATTTAATGCTATCTATTAATAGATGATTGTAAATCTATACTAAAATGCAAGAAAGTATCAAATTAATAAAGCAGCAAAAAACAGAAAATTATTAACAATTCCATGTTTTATTGGATAAATAAAAATTAAATATTATAAGTTATGCACAAACAACAGAAAAATAAACATAAAAGCCTTATTAATAGACATTACTAATGAGTAAAATCTATTAAAGAAAGATATTAAATACATAAAGAAATAGAAGATGCAGAGAGTTTTTGGGTAAGTCCCAAAAATATGTCATTTTTATGTTTATGCTTAACCACTAGTTAATTGTTTAATATCAGCGTGAAAATTAGCATTTTGTAATGCTTGCAGTGCTGTTATTGAATCTTGTACCCAAAACTGTCTACCAAACCGGACAATTTCTCGATGATTTCCTGCTTGAACAATGCCAATTACTGGTACTTTTGATTTATTATCCTTATCTCCAGTTTGAGCTTTAAGAATTGTATTTAGACGATGTTGTTCTTCAAGACTCCCCGCTTGTTGTGGACTAAGTTCCAATAAAATCATTTTTACCGTTTCTACAGTTTCTGCATCTTCCAGAATAAATTGACTTTGTTCATCACGACGATCTACCTTACCCCAAATAATTAATCTAGCATCAACTGCCAGTATAGAATTAATGCGTTCATAAGTTTTAGGAAAAACAACAGCTTCCGTAGCAGCAGATAAATCTTCAACCTGCAAAATTGCCATTGGTTCACCTTTTTTTGTCATTACTTTTTTAACATTATTCAACATTACTACTGCACAAAGGATAGAATCATCCTTTTGTTCACCCAGTTGTGCTAAATTAATTGGTGCAAGAACTGACGATGATTGTCTAATAGATTTTAAAGGGTGATCTGAAAGATAAAATCCTAATAATTCCTTTTCCATTCGTAATTTTTCTTGAGGTGGTAAATCATTAACAGGAGGAGCTTTTGGAGCAGATTCAAAAGTGTTTTTTTGAGGTTGATTGTTATTAGTTGCTAAACCTCCTCCTAATAAATCAAAGATGCTTCCTTGTCCACTAGCCTTATCTTTAGCACGAGATTGTGCCCATTCATAAACTAATTCTAAATCATGAATTAATTGGTTACGATTAGGTTCAATTTTATCAAAAGCACCGCAATGAATTAGCGATTCTAAAGTACGTCGGTTCATAGATCGTAAATCAACACGATCGCAAAAATCCGCCAGAGATTTGAATGGTACTAATTCCCCTGATTGTTCTCTTGCTTCTAAAATACTAAGAATGGCATTTTGTCCCACATTTCGCACCGCCGAAAATCCAAATAAAATCTTATTATCCACGGGTGTAAAATCTAAACCAGAGCGATTAACATCGGGAGGATCAATAGTGATACTCATATTAGAACAATTATCAAGATACTTGCGTACTTTATCAGTATCACCACTGTTAGCAGTTAGCAGCGCGGACATATATTCCAATGGATAATTGGCTTTTAAATATGATGTTTGATAGGTGACATAAGCGTAAGCAGTGGAGTGAGATTTATTGAAACAATTGGCAGCGACAAAACCATTTTTGATTACAAAATTATGATCATTTTCTACACCAATATCATAAACATTGGCTTGACCGACATATTTCCGAGAAATTATTTTCACCATATTACTTATCTTTGCAAAATTTGTTTATTTACATCTTAATAGTCACTATCAGCGACACAAATACCTTTACATTTAATACCATTTGTAGCAGTGCGTTGACAATGGGGACATAAAACTTTTTCGGTTTCTGTTTCTTTATTAATGCTTTGTTGTAGCTGGTCTTTTTCGGTCTGGAGTTTTTCATTCATAGGAATGGTGTAATTTTTCGTAATTATGGCAATAATCGGTTTAGCGCTGTAGGTTGGGTTGAATAAAATGAAACCCAACAAACACTCTCTAACAGCAATATTGATGTTGGGTTGCGTTCCTTAACCCAACCTACGAGAGTGGCGATCGCAAAACTAAATCTCAACATTGTCAGACTTATCTCTATTGCACATAAAACAGGTGAGTCTAATATTTTGTTCTTCAGAACTACCACCTCTTATAACTGGAATAATGTGATCAAATTCAACTTGATCATCTTTTAGATGTTTACCACAATGTTGGCAAGTATAATTATCACGACGCACAACTCTCATTTTTGTTTTAAATGGTATATACCTTCCTTTACGTCTCAATTCACTAGTTTCTGTAACTTCTTCACCGACAAAAATAACTGGACAAATATGTCCAAATATATTGCATTTCATTATCTCAATCTCTTCAGGTATGTCCTCTGGATAGTCTTCCTCTCTAAAATTAAGAACCATATTTTCAAATGATCTACGTCTAATTGGACTTAGTTCATATCTGTATTCATCTATACCTGTTTCAAGAGATTGCTTCATTCTATTAAGTTCATTATGTGCAAGTTCCAACAATTCAGAATTTAAGTTTTCTGTAGTAGATAATTTTAACTTTTGATCAAAATCTAGAGGAATAGGAACACGGTATTGCTCAATAGGTTGATCTTCATACTTTAATACTTCTTGAATAGGATCATCTGATTCTGAAGCCATCTCAACTAACTTTGAAAACCTCCATTGAGGTTCTATAAAATCAGCAATAATGGTTAAATCTTTCTCAGCATAAATGAGAATTTTAGTATAAAATTCACGAGTTTCATCATCCAAAGACTCACGTCTATGTATATATCCAGTTTCAAGACATTGTTTAATAAAGTCAATATGCTCCTTCATATCTTTTCGTAAAGTAGGCATGAGTGGCGAATGCTCAACTAATGGACCATAAGGACAATATTTAAGTTCCCAGCAAGGCTTACAAACTTGGGATGAACGTTTTTTCCAATCTTCAAGAAATTCTTTATCAGAAGTATTTTCATCATAGCCAAGGTTTTGTTTGATAGAAAGATGTATCCAATTTTTGCCTTTTTTCATAAAATACTCCTTGTATTATTTTTATGATATAGAAAATGTCAGAAGTGTTGAAGAGAAAATGTTTATTTATTAAACTTATCTCACAGCATATCCCGTGTGTTGTCTAACATTTTGTGGGTGAAAACCTAAAACAATTTTATCTTTAGTAATTCCTGCTGCTTCTAATTCATAAGTAACACCATCTTCTGTATCATCTCTTTGCACCCAAATTTTGCCATCAATAATATCCAGATGCACTAAACAACCGTGAATTCTTTTAACACCATCCCAACCAAGAGTTATTAGTAAATAGCTATCATTATCACTATCAAAAACTGTTTTACATTCAATCACTCCATAGGAGTAAGGAATTTGGGTATAAGGTATTAACACTTCTTTAATAATCCGGCGATAGTTATCTAAGGTATCCATTGGGTAATCCTCTCAGTATCAGAATTAAAAACAAGTAAATTCAGATTTTCGCTTTCTCTTAAAAGTTTACCAATTGGTTCTTCAAATAAATCTGTGAATACAGTATCACGCACTCCTAAATATAATATTCTATCAGGTTCTAGACGATTCATGACAGCACGATACAAAACAAATCCACCAATAGCATCTTTGAGATCCGCCATTTCCGAAGGACTGACAAAACTTTTAATTTCTACGGCAATTTTTCTAGTTCCTTGTTTTGCTGCTAAAAGTTGTTTTGCTCCTAAATCTACATACATATCTTTTTGACCCCATTTTAAATGTAAAGGGTCATCTGTAATTATCCAACCTTCTTTAATTAAAGCATTTTTAACAGGATTGTGATAGATGTCCTTTGCTGGCATATTAAAATTGGCTTTTCCCAATGAACGTATAAACTGATTATCCAAACATAACTAATATTTTTAGTATAACTAAACTCTCAAAACTCCCTCCGCGCCTGGAGCGCCTGGAGCGTGAAAAAAAATCTGCTGTAACTTGAGACGAAAATTCCCCAATCCCCAGCTCTGGAAATGCTAAAATCAATGACTTGATTCTTTAAAGATAACAATTATGGCATCCATCCGCGAATTGCATGAACAGATAATCAGTAAAGAACGTTCTGCTGTTGAAATTACCCAAGAAGCATTAAATCGCATTCAAGAGTTAGAACCAAAATTACACAGTTTCCTCACTGTCACAACAGAACAAGCCTTAAAGCAAGCTCGTGCTGTAGATGCAGTAATCGCTGCGGGAGAAGAAATTGGACTCTTGGCGGGGATTCCCATCGGGATTAAAGATAATTTGTGTACCAAGGGGATTGTCACCACCTGCGCTTCCCGGATTTTAGAAAACTTTATCCCACCTTACGAATCTACCGTTACCCAAAAACTAGCTGACGCTGGGGGTGTCATGGTAGGTAAAACTAATTTAGATGAGTTTGCTATGGGGAGTTCTACAGAAAACTCCGCTTACCAAGTTACCGCTAATCCTTGGGATTTATCCCGTGTTCCTGGTGGTTCTTCCGGTGGTTCAGCAGCAGCAGTAGCAGCAGATGAATGTGTGGTTTCCCTGGGTTCGGATACGGGGGGTTCTATTCGTCAACCTGCGTCTTTCTGCGGTGTGGTGGGGATGAAACCGACCTATGGGTTAGTTTCCCGTTATGGTTTGGTGGCTTATGCTTCTTCTCTTGACCAAATTGGACCATTTGGACGCAGTGTAGAAGATGCAGCTATATTATTGAGTGCGATCGCTGGTTATGATCCTCAAGATTCTACCAGTCTCAAAGTCCCAATTCCTAACTATACAGCTAGTTTAAAACCGGATCTCAAAGTTGGCAAAAAATTAAGAATAGGTGTGATTACAGAAACCTTTGGTGCAGGTTTAGATCCTCAAGTAGAAGCTGCTGTTAATAAAGCTATTGAACAACTGCAAGAATTAGGTGCAGAAATTCATCCTATTTCCTGTCCCAGTTTCCGCTATGGTTTACCAACTTACTACATTATCGCCCCGTCGGAAGCTTCAGCTAATTTAGCGCGTTACGATGGCGTTAAATATGGTTTACGTTCTCCTGATGCAGATAATTTGTTATCAATGTATACAAAAACTCGCTCTCAGGGCTTTGGAGCAGAAGTCAAACGCCGGATTATGATTGGTACTTATGCCCTCTCTGCTGGTTATTATGATGCCTATTATTTGAAAGCGCAAAAAGTCCGCACTTTAATTAAACAAGACTTTGAAAAAGCTTTTGAAAAGGTAGATGTTTTAATTTCTCCCACAGCACCCACTACTGCATTTACAGCCGGAGAGAAAACCACCGATCCTTTGAGTATGTATTTGAATGATTTAATGACTATTCCCGCTAATTTAGCTGGTCTACCAGGAATTAGTTTACCTTGTGGTTTTGATAGTCAAGGTTTACCAATTGGGCTACAAATAGTTGGTAAAGCATTGGGAGAAGAACAACTTTTTCAAGTAGCTTATGCTTACGAACAATCAACTAATTGGCATTTACAAAAACCGAAAATTGTTTAATTTGTCAGTTGTCAGTTGTCAGTGGTCAGTTGTTAGTTGTCAGTTGTCAGTTGTCAGTTACCAATTACCCATTACCCATTACCCATTACCCATTACCCATTACCATAGTAATTTTAAAAGTATGAGATCATCAAGATCATATACACTGTTTTTTTAAACTCAACAATCATCGCAGCAATATAAACAAATGGAACAAAATCGTCAGTCAACTGTAATCATTACAGGTGCTTCTTCGGGAGTGGGTTTACAAGCAGCAAAGGCTCTCGCTAATAGAGGACAATGGCACGTTATTATGGCTTGTCGTGATTTAATCAAAGCCGAAAAAGCTGCTAAAAGCGTGGGAATGCCTGAAAATAGCTATACACTCATGCACATTGATTTAGGCTCTTTAGAAAGTGTTAGGCAATTTGTTAACAATTTTAGGGCTACTGGTAGAAGTGTAGAGGCTTTAGTTTGCAATGCTGCTATTTATATGCCTTTAATTAAAGAGCCTTTATTTTCTCCCGAAGGATATGAATTAACTGTCACTACAAATCACTTAGGACATTTTCTACTATGTAATCTGATGTTATCAGATTTGCAAAAGTCACCTGCTACTGATAAAAGATTAGTAATTCTAGGAACTGTTACCCACAACCCAGATGAATTGGGTGGCAAAATTCCCCCTCGTCCAGATTTGGGGAATTTTGAGGGTTTTGCGGCAGGTTTCCAAGACCCAATTACAATGATTAACGGTAAGAAGTTTGAACCAGTTAAGGCTTATAAAGATAGTAAGGTATGCAATGTGCTAACCATGCGCGAACTACATAAGCGTTTTCATGAAAAAACTGGTATTACTTTTAGTTCTCTTTATCCTGGTTGTGTAGCGACAACAGCTTTATTCCGTAATCATTACCCTCAGTTTCAAAAACTTTTCCCTCTGTTCCAAAAATATATTACTGGGGGATTTGTTTCTGAGGAATTATCAGGAGAGCGTGTTGCTATGGTAGTAGCTGACCCTGAATACAAGCAATCTGGTATTTATTGGAGTTGGGGAAATCGTCAAAAGAAGGATAGAACATCTTTTGTACAAAAAGTTTCTCCCCAAGCACGTGATGACGAAAAAGGTAAACTGATGTGGGAATTTAGCGCTCAGTTGGTTGGCTTAGGAAAAGAGTCCGAAAAGCTAAGATCTCTTATCTAATTACTAATTGATAGTTGACAGTTGATAATTTGAGGTTATCAATTGTCAGTTATCTTTTATCCATTACTAATTGTTTGCCTTACATTACTAATTGTTTGCCTTACATTACTAATTGTTTGCCTTACATTACTAATTGTTTGCCTTACATTACTAATTGTTTGCCTTACATTACTAATCGTTGGCTTTACATTCTCTCTTTTTATATTGAATAATAAAGAGGAAAGGATTTAGCATCTTTGGGCTTGACATAAACTTTTTCTTGTGGTTCTAGCTTTAATTCATCAAACCGTTCTCGTGTTAAATGGGCTGTCATCATTTGACCATCATCTAAAGTCAATTCTACTTGAATTTCCCAACCTAAATGAATGATTCTACTGACTGTAGCTGGTACTGTTGTGCCATTAGCAACTGTTTCAATGATAATATCTTGAGGACGCAAAAATGTTTCTGGATGTGTTGACTCAAATCCACTACTTTGGAAAATTTTAGCAGAACTAGGTAATACATTCACAGGACCGATAAAACTCATCACAAATGCGGAAGCAGGATGATCATAAATTTGTGCAGGTGTTCCTACCTGTTCAACTTGACCTTTATTCATAACTACAATTTCATCAGCAACTTCCATTGCTTCTTCTTGGTCATGGGTAACAAAAACTGTGGTAACATGAACTTCATCATGCAGACGACGCAACCAAGCTCGTAAGTCTTTACGAACTTTAGCGTCAAGAGCGCCAAAAGGTTCATCTAATAATAGTACATTGGGTTCTACAGCCAATGCTCTAGCTAAAGCTACTCGTTGTCTTTGTCCTCCAGACAATTGCGAAGGATAGCGATCGCCTAATCCGCTTAATTGTACTAATTCTAGTAGTTGTTCTACCTTACCTTGGATTTTCTTTTGCGGAGCTTTGCGAATTTCCAAACCAAAAGCGATATTTTTACGCACAGTTAAATGTTTAAATAAAGCATAATGTTGAAAGACAAAGCCAATATTTCGTTCTTGCACACTTTGATAAGTGGCATCTTTACCTGTAAGAATGATTTTACCGTGATCTGGCATTTCCAAACCAGCGATTAACCGTAATAAAGTAGATTTACCAGATCCAGATGGACCGAGTAAAGCCACCAGAGAACCACTTTGAATTTCTAGATTTACCTGTGCAACGGCCTGGAAACTACCAAATTGTTTAGAGACGTTTTCTACTACTATACCCACTGGTGCTACACCTCTGCAAATAATCTACGGTTTTTAAGTAGGAATACCGTACTTTACTTATATCATAAATATTTGCCGTGTTGTGATTAAGATTTGTGAATGAAAATATTTTGAGTCTGTTTTTCAGATGAGATAAAAGAGGATTCAGAAAATGTCTGATGTCCTCACCAAATTACCATAAAATAATGAGCGGGGTATTTGCAAAGATTGAGGAAAATGAGATGAATTTATTAAAAGATCAGGTGGCAATTGTCACAGGTGCATCACGAGGAATTGGCAGAGCGATCGCTTTACAACTAGCCCTTGCAGGTGCAAAAGTAGTTGTTAACTACGCTAGTTCTAGCACAGCGGCAGATCAAGTAGTAGCAGAAATTACTGAAAATGGAGGTGAAGCCGTTGCTATTCAAGGAGATGTTTCTCAAGAAAACCAAGTAGATACACTGATTAAAACCACCTTAGAAAAATTCCAGCGCGTGGATATTTTAGTTAATAACGCTGGTATTACTCGTGACACCCTCTTATTAAGAATGAAATTAGAAGAATGGCAGGCTGTGATAGACACTAATTTGACTGGTGTATTTTTATGTACAAAAGCAGTCAGTAAAATTATGCTTAAACAACGTTCAGGGAGGATTATTAATATTGCTTCTGTGGCTGGACAAATGGGAAATCCTGGACAAGCCAATTATAGTGCTGCCAAAGCAGGTGTGATTGGTTTTACCAAAACCGTAGCCAAAGAACTTTCTTCCCGTGGAATTACTGTAAATGCCGTTGCTCCGGGTTTTATTACCACTGACATGACCAGCGATATTAAAGCCGAAGGGATCTTACAGTATATTCCTCTGGGGCGTTTTGGTCAACCGGAAGAAATTGCGGGCATGGTAAGATTTTTAGCATCTGATCCCGCAGCAGCCTACATAACGGGACAAGTATTTAATGTTGACGGTGGTATGGTGATGTAGTTTGTCAGTGGTCAGTGGTCAGTGGTCAGTTGTTGGTTGTTGGTTGTCACCTGGCTTTTAGTGATTATTGAGTATTCTTTGCCAAACAGTAAAGCCTAACAGTAAGATAATACTCACAGCAGTAGCCAAGATCACAGATAAACTCATCCCCTGAACTTTCATAGCCAGTAAATTACAACACAAAGTAATAGACCATAAGGTAAAAGCCGCATGGCGTTGGGATAGTCCCCAAGCCAGCAAACGGTGGTGCAGGTGATCCTTACCAGGTGTACTCAAAGGGTTTTTTCCGGCCATAATCCGGCGTATAAACACTTGAGTAGTGTCAATAACTGGTAACAACAAAAATAAAACCGTAGGTATGAGGGCATAAACAGTATTTTGTTGAAGTTTACCTAAAATGCTGGTTGCTGCTAAAACATAACCAAAAAAGTATGCGCCAGCATCACCCATAATGATGTGTGAGGGGTAAAAATTATGGCGTAAAAAGCCCAATGCAGCCCCTCCCAAAGCCGCTAGAACTAAAGTAGCAGCAGCACGATTATCAAACTGGGCAGAAACTCCTAACAAACTCATGGCCGTAATAAAACTGATACCACCGGCTAAACCATCCATACCGTCCATAAGATTAATAGCATTAGTGATTCCTACTACCCACAGTACAGTTAAGGCCATAGATAAGAGAGAATCAATAGGTGTACCAAAGACAACTTTAATACTGATACCGTTACCAACCAACAAAAGTGCTGTGGTCACCTGGGCCCATAACCGCACAGAGGGAGGTAGGCCAAATTGGTCATCAATAAAGCCAACCAGAACTAAAATAGAACCACCCAGGAGAATGGTTAAGACTTGAGCCAAAACCCCCTGGATTTCAATTGGCCGCAAGAGACTAGCTAAGACCAAAGCCGCAATTACACCCGCGTAGATTGCCAAACCGCCCGCATTAGGTAAAGGTTCTTGATTCAGTCGTCGGGCATTGGGTTGGTCTGCCCAACCTACTTCTAAAGCAAATTTGCGAATTGTGGGTATTAAAAACCAGGTGACACCCGAAGCTAATAGAAAAGTAAACACTACAGCTAACCAGCCGGAACCGCTAGGTTTAGCAATGCCAAGGGATATAAGGAAGTTTTCTAGATTCATCTGTTCCCAAGACAATCATGGGTTTTATAGTTAAATATTAGTATCAACTGTTAATAGTAATGTACTTTGGGATTTTGATTGTGCATCTAAATTGTCAAAGAAATTATGAACAGGGATTAGCACTCTTGGTCAGTGAGTGCTAAATTATCTAATGGAAGTATATAGGGAAATAAAACATGGCCAAGGTCATTGCATTTAAGGAAGAATCACGGCGTGCTTTAGAAAAGGGGATTAACACCCTAGCGGATGCGGTGAAGATCACTTTAGGTCCAAAAGGACGGAACGTTCTATTAGAGAAAAAATTTGGTATTCCCCAAATTGTTAACGATGGGATCACCGTTGCCAAAGAAATTGAATTAGAAGATCCTTTAGAAAATACTGGTGCTAGACTGATTCAAGAAGTAGCATCGAAAACTAAGGATATAGCTGGCGATGGCACTACTACTGCCACAGTTCTAGCACAAGCCTTGATTAAGGAAGGTTTAAAGAATGTCGCAGCGGGAACAAATCCCATGAGTTTGAAACGGGGTATTGATAAAACCGTTGAGGGACTGGTAGCAGAAATTGCCAAAATTGCTAAACCAGTAGAAGGAAGTGCTATTGCTCAAGTGGCCACAGTTTCTGCTGGTAATGATGCTGAAGTTGGCAATATGCTGGCATTGGCTATGGAGAAAGTAACCAAAGATGGTGTCATTACTGTAGAAGAATCTAAATCCCTGACTACTGAACTAGAAGTAGTGGAAGGAATGCAGATTGATAGGGGTTATATTTCTCCCTACTTCATCACCAACAACGAACGGATGACAGTAGAATTTGAAAATGCTCGCATCCTGATTACTGATAAAAAAATCAGCAGCATCCAAGATTTAGTACCTATTCTAGAAAAAGTTGCCCGTTTAGGTCAACCTTTACTAATTATTGCTGAAGATGTAGATGGTGATGCTTTAGCAACTCTGGTGGTGAATAAATCTCGTGGTGTGTTGGCTGTAGCTGCTATTAAAGCCCCCGGTTTTGGCGATCGCCGTAAGGCTATGCTAGAAGATATTGCCATTCTCAGCGATGGACAATTAATTTCTGAAGAAATTGGTTTAAGCTTAGATACCGCTACTTTGGAAATGTTGGGAACTGCTGTAAAAATCAACATTGACAAGGAAAACACTACAATTGTCGCTGGTAGCACTGTTAAACCAGAAATCCAAAAACGAATTGCTCAAATTCGCAAACAGTTGGCAGAAACAGATTCCGATTATGATAGCGAAAAACTGCAAGAACGCATTGCTAAGTTAGCTGGTGGTATTGCTGTGATTAAAGTTGGTGCAGCCACGGAAACCGAACTCAAGGACAGAAAACTCCGAATTGAGGACGCACTTAACGCCACTAAAGCAGCGGTGGAAGAAGGTATTGTTCCCGGTGGTGGTACAACATTGATTCATCTATCTACTAAGGTAGAGGAAATTAAAGCCAGACTCTCCCCTGAAGAAAGAATTGGTGCTGATATCGTCCAAAAAGCCTTAGAAGCACCCCTGCGGCAAATTGCAGACAATGCTGGAGTAGAAGGTTCTGTAATTGTCTCCAGAGTCCGGGAAACTGACTTAAATATTGGCTATAACGCAGCAACAGGGGAATTTGAAGACTTAATTGCTGCTGGTATCATTGATCCTGCTAAAGTGGTTCGTTCCGCTTTACAAAATGCTGCTTCTATTGCCGGTATGGTACTCACCACTGAAGCTATTATCGCCGAAAAACCTGAGAAACAAGCCGCTGCCCCTGATGCTGGTATGGGTGGTATGGGTGGTATGGGCGGTATGGGCGGTATGGGCGGTATGGGCGGTATGGGCGGTATGGGCGGTATGGGCGGTATGGGCGGTATGGGTATGTTCTAAGCTACTCTCCCAAATCCATAATTTATGTAATTTATGAGTTACCCACCCCTCAAGACTCTAGGGGTGGTTTTTTTACCTGATTTTTTGGATATCATTGGAGATTGTTGAGTTTCGTTTACTACCAGCAACCACAGCCATTGTCAATAGTGCTAGACATATCGGCAGATTTTGGCACTGTCCGGTACGATAATTACCCATTAAAGCAATTTGAGTGATTACACAATTTGCAAAACAACCAATGTCATATCATCTGTATTTTGTCTATCAGTACCGATAAATTTCTCAACTTGATCAAATAGATATTCAAGAATTTCTTGAGAACTATTACAATACTTACAAGCTGTTCTGAAGGATGTAATAAAGTTATCTTCATGAAAGCGATCGCCCCCGGCCGCCGCCGCATCAGTCAAACCATCAGTATAATAAATAACTATATCCCCAACTTCTAATTGGGCTTGAGCATCTTGATATTCACTATTAGCATCTAAACCAATTAACATCCCCAAAGTATCCAAACGGGTGACGGTCTTTGTCGCTACGTGCCACCACAAAGGGGGATTATGGGCTGCATTACTATAAGATAAAATCCGCGTTTTCGGGTCATATTCTGAATAAAACATAGTTACAAAGCGGTGAGAATTTTCTAAATCCGCATACATAACACGATTCAAATTTTGCAAAATTCCCGCTGGAGTGTTACCATGTAATACTTCGCCCCTTAACATTCCCCGCAACATGGTCATAATTAAACCTGCGGGAACACCCTTACCCATAACGTCCCCAATTACCAAACCCCAACTAGCATTTTCTGATCCCAGGGGTGGCCTAGCCATAGCTTGTTTTGGATGGGGTTTAGTAGGAATAAAATCATAATAATCACCACCGACGCGATTAGCTGGTTTACAACGTGCTGCTATAGACAAACCCGGAATATTAGGACATTGACGCGGTAAAAGTCGGCGTTGAATTTCCGCACCAATTTCTAATTCTTGATCTAAACGTTCTTTTTTTCTCAATTCTACAGCTAGTTCATCATTTTCAATGGCAACTGCTGTTTGGTCTGCTACTAGCCGGACTAATTTTTGTCTAGTTTCTGTCCAACTATACTCAGGATCACGACTGAGAACATAAAGCCAACCTCGTTCTGTGTGCTTAACTAAAATGGCTGTACCAAAGATTTGCACATCTGCACCCAAATAACGGTGCATTTGTTCATCTAAAATACCTGTAGATATAGTTGAAGTAACAGCATGATTTAACAGCGTAATTTGACTACTAGCAGTTTCTAAAGCTTTTCTAATATTTTTTCTTTGTTGACTGTCTTGCCAATGTAATTGTTCTAATCTAATTTGTCCATTGGGTTTATAAAGAAAAAGTGCGCTCCCTTCTCCATCTGTCACTTTTGTGGCCATAAGAGGAATCAATTCTAAAAACTGATTTAAATTATGAAAGCTTCTGAGAGCAAATCCTAAAGAACCCAACAAGTCTTGAATTTTATTTTGTTCTCGATGTAGCCTGGCCACGAGTTCCTTGAGCGCCACCACAGGGGTGACATCTCTTGTGGCGCTGTTATTACTATCAGTAGGATGAGGAGGAAATTGTGACACAGGTTAATATTGCAATTGATAATAGCAAATTTGTGGTTATTTCTAAATACTCTTTTTTGATAAATTGTTAAATTATATTGGCTAAGATTCGTTATTTTAGCAAGAGTAGAAGCAGGGTAGGACGGAATTTTTTGTGGTTGATGATTAATCTGATGATTTTGTCAAAAATATGTCTTTGGTAATCAGTATTAATCAAAGGCTTCCAATTTTTCCATAATTGAATTAGCCATTCATATATCTTGAGAAATATAAAGTTGATCATCAATAAAATCACCTCTATTCCTGACAGGCTAGATATCAGTAATCATCAAACCAAAAACGACATAGATTTATTGTCAGTTAATTGATGATTTTTGGGTAGTTGGGTTTTTGTGAAAAACAGAGTTGTCATCATGCTTTTAACCTGTATACCACAAATTTTGGCAATATTTCCTGAGATAGATTTCTTTTCTGGAAAAATTCTCTTTTTTTCCATAAATACGTAAGTTTTAGGTAACGTGATTAGGTAACGTGATGACATTAAAATATCCGGTAAGTTCCCGAAATTACCATAAGTGACTTAACTAGATTTTAAGTCTTATACTTCACTAAGTAAAATCAGGAAATTTGTTTGAGTTATAAATCTTGCTTTTGCGTTACATCTCAACCAAAAGCAAAGTCAACCGCTTAATAATGCTTCAACAAATTCATAACTAGAAAAGGGACGTAGATCTTCAATTCCTTCACCAGCACCAATAAAACGAATAGGTAAGCCTAACTGCTGAACAACAGCCAGGGCGACACCTCCTCTAGCTGTTCCGTCTAATTTGGTTAAAACAACGCCGCTGAGTTGGGCTGCTTGGGAAAATACCTCCGCTTGTCGCAGTCCATTTTGTCCTAGAGTAGCATCAAGAACTAAAAGAGATTCAACATGGGTATTGGGAGCTTTTTTGGTGATAATTTTGCGGATTTTACTGAGTTCCTCCATCAGATTTTTCTTATTTTGCAGTCTTCCGGCAGTATCTATTAATAATAGTTCAGTTTCCCTAGCCTGAGCAGCGGTGATGGCATCAAATACCACGGCAGCTGGATCAGTGTTTTTACCTGGATTAGAGATAACTTCTACACCGCTTCTATTACCCCAAACTTTAACCTGTTCCACCGCCGCCGCCCGGAATGTATCAGCCGCACCAATTAAACATTTATAACCAGATTTTTGTGCTAGGTGAGAAATTTTACCGATGGTTGTAGTTTTACCTGCCCCATTCACTCCGGTAATTAACCAAATTGTCAGAGTATCTTTTTCTGGCGCAAATCTAGATTTTACTTGATTTTGCAAGGGTGCATCTAGCATATCCCTAAGAATTGCTTTAAGATAGGCTATTGCTTGTTCTGGTGGAGTTACTTCTGCAAGTAATTTTTTTTGTAGCGCATTAATAATATAGTCAGTTGCTTCTACACCTACATCAGCTTGTAAAAGTAATGATTCAATTTCATTTACAGCATCTTGATTGAGCGGACCTTGACCAACAATTGACCTTAGGCGATTAAGAATATTTCGTCTGGTTTTATCTAAACCTTGACGCAGTTTTTTCAACCAAGTAATCTCTTCTATGGAAATATCCTCCGCTTTTCTCCCTTGGGCGGCTAAAACCTCTGCTGACCATCTAAAACCATCATCAAATACTAATTCGGGAATTGTTACCTCTGTTTCTGTGGTTATTGTCAGTATTTCTGGAATTTCGGTTTCTATGGAACTAGCAATCAATTTCTCTTGTTTAGCTTGTCTTTCCGCCGCAGCCCGTTCTAAAAAAGATAAATTAGCTACTTCTGGTTGTAATTCGTTAACAATATCTTCGGTAATTTCTACTGCATTTTCAGTCAGTGTAATTACTTCCTCTGTGGCTACTATTTTTTCAGGAATAGTATCTTCTGCAACAGTTACAGGTGATACTGTTTCTATTTGTTGTTTTTCTTGAATATTTTTATACGCAGCTTTAGCAAAAGCTAACAAATCCTCTGTATCTGGTACTGTTGTTTCTGGTTGAGTTGCTGAAGAAGCGGGTGTTTCTGTTTGGGGAGTATCAGCGGATTGATTCTGGGGACGATTAAACCAATTAAAAGCCATTGTAGTTGATTTAGATAAGAATTTAATTAGGAAGCATGGAAGAAGTTAGAAGTCACAGAGAAGTGATAAATGACCAAGGGTAAATTTAAGCAGTCTTTTTCCGTTCACTAACTCGACGAAGAACGCCATTAATAAAACGGTGACCATCTTCTCCACTATAACGTTTAGCTAATTCCACAGCTTCATTAATAGCGATACTATCAGGTACTTTCATGAATTTTATTTCTGCGGTAGCTATTTGTAGAATATCTCTGTCAATTTGGGCTAAACGGGTCACTTGCCAATCTACCAAAGCATGAGAAATAAGTTCTTCAATAGCTTGACGATTTTCGTTTACGGTAATAATGATTGCTTTAGCGTAATTACGAACTTCTTTATCTTGATTAGCTAATTGAATCAATTCAGGAAAATCAACAGACGCACCTAACTGATTAATAGCGGTTTGGGTATAGGAAATTGCCTCCTTGAGCATAGTTCTAGCCGTATTCAAGTCAGCGGCTCTAGTTTCACTAGTCAATAGACGCTCATTACTTCGTTGCAGTTCTCCTGCGGCATTATTCAATGTGTCCTGTACCTCTAATGTGAGGGTGCGTACTGCCCCCAAGACTAGCTTGGAGACTAATTGTTCGTCTGATAAAGCCTCTAGTTTTTTGGGGTTTATTGGTAACTGACTCAGACTTAACAGCGCCAATTCACGGGCTATTTGCTGGGGTTTACGACGTTGCATACAGTTGGGATGATAAAAATATGTGAATTTTCGCACAGACAAACAATTAGCTTATCTATTTTCGGATCACTTTGCCAGATTTGCATCAAGTTCAATTTTTGCTGCTGGTATTTCCGCTATTGTCTTATTTCTAAAGGTAATACTGTTGCCAGCATTGTCAGATCAGATGTTTCCATATTAGGAGCGACTATACCACCAGATACAATTATTTTAAAAGCATCTTCAACGGACATAGACAGATTAATTACCTCTTCTTCTGGGACTATAGCATACCAGCCTGTTGTTGGGTTGGGGGTGGTGGGTATAAATATACTAATTACGGGACGAGAGATGTGATTTTGGATTTCATGGCTAATTATTCCTGTCACAAAACCAATCGCCCAAATTCCCCGACGAGGATATTCTACTAATACTACACGGCGAAATTTACCATGAGAATCTTTGAGTAGAGTTTCTAAAAGTTGTTTGAGGGTTTTATATACCTGACCAGCCAAAGGAATCGCGTGTAATAACCGTTCACCTACATCTAATAACCACCTTCCAGCAATATTTCTAGCCATTAAGCCAATGACGAGAATACTTAATAGCGGTACGGCTAATCCGACTAATAAATTAAGTATATTTACTAGAATTGGGTTTAAACCATCAAAAGGATTAAGTTGTTTGGGAATTTGGGTAAGAAAGTTAATTACCCAGGTGGCTATGGTAATTGTTAACCAAATGGTAGTTGCTAGAGGAATTAACACCAACAAACCAGCAATTAGGTCATTTTTCAGGTCTTGTTTCAACCGTTCCATGATCAAACTCTGGTTCTCATTGTTTAGCTTCGTCAAACTGTTGTGATTATTTTCCATATCAGCTTAGTCACATTGGGAATATCAGAAACTGATTAGATCAGGTTTCAGTATTTTGCAACAGGTCATTTTTTATCCCTAGAAAACACTTTTTGTATCCGTCTCTAATGGTAAAAATTCACACTGTCGCTAATAAATTTAGCCACTTTTTGCTTAGACGTAAGTATAGACATCAGTAAAGCATTATGGCGGATTGTCAATTTCTGAGAGTGTTACTTATCTTTGCAATAATTGTAAATGATTGTTGCAAGTCTGAGAAATATTATAACAGGGAACAGGTAACAGGGAATAGGTAATAGGGAACTCTTAACTGGGAACTCTTAACTGGGAACAGGGAACTCTTAACTGGGAAGAGTCAAGAGTGAGAAGATTTTAGATCTCAAACTTTGCGCCTTTACGGGAAGTATAATTAATCTTTCATTTCCAAAATACCAACTAAAATATGACCAATTTCTTCAATATCATCAGGGATTCTCAAAAGAGTCATATCTTGGGTAATTTGTTGTTGTTGACGATCTAATTTACCAAAGCGCCAAATTTCTCCAGTGGTAACAGCGCCATAAAACACAGATTTATTTTCTTCAATTTCCGATAAAGCAATTAACTCTACTGCGAGTTGAGTAAATCCTCTAGTTAAATCATCATTTTTGGCTTCAATAACTAACAAGCTTTGCTGAGAACGCAACAAATAATCTAGATTTCCTTTTAACCAATTATTCACATTAACTGTATACTCAATTTTTAGCTGACATTGACAACAAGTGATAACCTCTAATAAAAGGGGTGAAACTAGAGTTTCTCGTCTAGCAGTTTCATTATTCAAACTAACTAATGGTAAGAAAGAGGTGATTTTATCTTTGAGTTCTGCAATGTTCTTTAAAGGATTGGAAGTTTTAGGTAGAGTAATGGCTTTTTTAATAAATGAGTAACCTAACTCAGAGAGAATTTCCTCTATATCGTAAGGTAATTCAAAATAAGAGCGAAAGGTGTAAGATTGTCCTTCTTGAAGTATTTTTTGTTTAGTCATATAGTAGAGAATTTAATTTCTCAAACTCTTATTCTTTGTGCTTTTGTGTAACTTACATAGGTCCTGTTTCCATTACTTTTCGCACCAAAGCTGCCAATTTATCTGCACTATCAGGAACAGAGATTGCTTTGGCATTTTCCCCCATTTTCGCCAATTTTTCTGGATATTGCAATAAATTTAAAACTTGATTTGTGAATATTTCCTGTGTCAAATTTGACTGTTTAAAGGACAACGCAGCGCCAGCTTTAGTAAACACTTCTGCATTATAAGATTGATGATCTTCCGCTGCAAAGGGATAGGGAATTAAAATTGCTGGTGTACCACAAACTGCCAATTCTGTCAAGCTACCCGCACCAGAACGACTAATAGCTAAATTAGCCCTTCGTAACAAAGCTGCCATATTGTTATAAAAAGGCAAAGCGATATATTGAGGATGGTGTAGACTGTTAATATCAGGATCGTTATCGCCCGTTAAATGGACTATATAAGCACCAGCTTGAAACCAAGCCTCCGCACACTGACGTACCAATTTATTTACAGCTACAGCCCCCTGACTACCACCAAATACCACAATTAAGGGAACACCATTAGGAACAGATAAGTCTAACCTATTATTGCCTTCCTCGTGCAAAAATTGAGAACGAACCGGAGTACCCACAGAAAAAGTTTTAGATCGAGGTAAGTATTGAGCCGTAACATCAAAACCTATGGCTACTGCATTACACCAAGGACCAAAAAAGCGGGTAACTTTTCCCGGTAAAGCGTTAGACTCATGAAAAACCACGGGTAAACCCAAAGAACGGGCTGCAATTACCGCAGGACCTGCAATATAACCACCTGTAGTGAAAACTCCGTGGAATTTTCCCTGTTTAAGAATGCGTCTGACTTTTAAAATTGCACCAATGAGTTTAACAAAAGTGCGGAGAGAACCAAGACTCAAACCCTGCTGAAAACCCTCAACAGCAATGGTATTTAAAGGATAGGTCTCTGGAACTAAATTAGTTTCTAGACGGTTGGGTACACCTAACCATTCAATATTGTATTCTGGCAGTTTTTGTGCCAATGCGATCGCTGGAAACAAGTGTCCACCTGTCCCACTAGCTGCTATAAGTAATTTAATTGGCGCATTTACCATTCCTAACTATACCATTTATCGCTCAGTTTCATTAAGATAAAACAAATTCCTGATCTTTGATCATCAAATCAGTAAAATCTTACCTATGACTAAAATTATCCCCTCATTAATAAAACGTAATAAAACATTACCCAAAGGTATTGGTCTTTTTTCCAGTTTACTAGCAATTGGTTTATCTAGTTCTGGGCAATTCGCCCAAGCCAGAGAACCGGAGAATGCACCTTCTACCCTCACTAAGCTGTTAACACAGATTGATACTGCTGCTAATCAAGGTAATGTTAAGGCTGTGATGCAATTTTACAGCCCCACATTTACTCATGGTGACGGTTTAAACCGTAAAGGTATGGAACAGGCTTTAACAGGACTGTGGAAGCGATATCCTAAATTGCGTTATACTACAAAGCTAGAATCTTGGAGATCTGAAGGTAATACAATTATTGCGGAAACTGTTACCAACATTAGCGGTTTACCTGTATCTGGTAATAATAGTAATAATAATTTAACCCTCCAGTCTACAATTAAATCGCGTCAAAAAGTCACAGGTTTAAAAATTGTTCATCAAGATATTTTGTCAGAACGGACTCAACTAACCGCTGGGAGTAAACCACCCCAAGTAGAAATTAAATTACCACAACAGGTAAAAGTTGGCGAAAAATATAGTTTTGATGCTATTGTTCAAGAACCATTAGGCGAGGATTTTCTGCTGGGAACAGCCATAGAAGAACCTATTCAAGCCAATAAATTTCTCAAACCCACCATTGCAAATTTACAATTTCTCAATGTTGGAGGACTTTTCAAAATCGGACGCGCACCCTCTACTCCGGGTACTCAGTGGATTTCCGCAGTTATTCGCCGGGGTGAAAATATGACTATTATTACTCAACGGTTACAAGTAGTTAAAAAGTAGTCAATGGTCAGTGGTCAGTGGTCAGTGGTCAGTGGTCAAGACTATACTAACAACGGACAAATAACAACGGACAACTGACAACTAACTAAATTGAACCTGTTCCTAATAATTCAGCAATGGCTTTATGTTCTAAAGGCGTTTCTATGGGACGAGTTTGACGCGCATCTGTAATTAGCCAATCTAAAGCCGCAGCTTGGACATCAATGGATGCTCCAGTTTTATCTACACAGTACCGTCCAAACACCAGTTTATCAACTAGGCGGACTCCGGGAGCTAAACGGGACCATTCAAAAATCACACTGTTATCCACAGTAGCCCCACTACAAATCCAGCAATTTGGACCAATCATGGCAGGTCCAATAATTTTTGCTCCATCTTCAATTTTGGTCATTCCGCCAATATAAACAGGTCCAGTAATATCAACTTTATCCCAATTTACAGATACATTTAACCCCGTAAAAATACCAGGAGCGACTTTATGTCCGGGGATTTGTACATTTTTGATTTCCCCTGATAAAACGCCGCGAATTGCTCGCCAATAATCGGGAACTTTACCAATATCTACCCATTCAAAATCCATGGGAATAGCGTAAAAAGGGGCATTATCGGCCACAAGTTGGGGAAATAACTGGCCACCAATGTCATATTCTACTCCAGAGGGTATATACTTAAATACTTCTGGCTCAAAAATATAAATACCTGTATTGATATTAGTGCTAAGGGCTTCTTCTATTGGGGGTTTTTCTTGGAAGGCTTGAATGCGATTATCGTCGTCAGTAACCACTACACCGTAACTAGAAACTTCTTCCTTGGGAACTGATTTAGTGATTATAGTAGCGATCGCACCTTTGGATTTATGCCATTTTACTGCCGCAGTTAAGTCTAAGTCAATTAAAGCATCACCACACAATACTACAAAGGTATCATCAAAAAATGGTGAAAAGTCTTGAATCCGACGCATACCCCCAGCTGAACCAATGGCTTCCCCAACGAGTTTACCGTCATCATCAATTTTACCTTCAAAAGAATAGGCAATCTGCACTCCAAACCGCTGACCATCACGAAAATAACTTTCTATTTCCTCCGCTAAATGGCTAACATTGACCATAATTTGATCAAATCCGTGTTGACGCAATAATTCCAATAAAAATTCCATGACTGGCTTTTGCAATATAGGAATCATGGGTTTGGGAATTGTATAGGTAATAGGACGGATACGAGTACCCTTTCCTGCTGCCAAAATCATTGCTTTCATAAAATTTTATTCCTTGTAATTGGTCAGTTGTCAGTTGTCATTAGGGGATAGAAATTTATGCTCCCCCTGCTCCTGAACTTTAATTAGGTAAACGAATTGAAATTTCCTGGTAAAATTCTTTTTGAAATAATTCCACCTTAGACTGAGCCGAGAGTAGCAGTAAAGCCCAAAAAACGCTAATCATGCTATCATTTTCTGATTGATGATCATGTCCGTTTTTCCCTGGTTGCTTTGTCTGTATCCATAGATCTATCAGTTCTTCTAGATTCCAACATTGTTCCTCCAAATTTCGCTCTTTAGCAGCACGATGTAACACCTGTTCTAGTTCTAACGCGACTTCCGTTAAATTTTCTTGGTGGGCTAACTCTAGGGCTTCCCCCATGGTTTGCACACTAGACTGGCGCTTAGTTCGCTGAGGTTTGTCAGATTTTTCTACCAGTTTTAACTGGCTGGCCATGATTTGCAACTGGTCTATTAACTCTTGTAATGTCACTCGACGTTTTCGAGGTGGCATAGCTGCTGGACGACGACGCAGGTGTTGCTCTAATTGTAAGGGACGGGCTGGAGATGACAATCCATCTTCAATTGCTAATATTGTATCATCTATAACTTCTTCTGGAGTATTATATACCGTTGACAGTTGCATTAATGTATTGGCCTTAAATAATACAAGCTTTGATGCTGATAAAAAAGCCTGTCCAGATTGAGATAAATCACTTTCATAGCCTCTGGTAGTTGCTTCTGGGGACATTAATTTCAAGTAATTATCAATCACCTCAATAACTCGCACGTCCCAAGGGTTAATTTCCCCTTTTTCGGCTTGGGAAATTAGGTGTGTAATTGTTTCTAATAATTCAACTGCATCCATCAATTCAAAATTTAATATACCAGAAATCAGAGGTCAGGAGAAAGATTTGCACCGACAACTGACAACTGACAACTGACAACTGACCACTGACTAATAACTAATTTATTCATCTTCCCCAAATTCTGAGCCGTAAACCCGAAAATTGGCGACAAAATCACTATGCTGACTGTTTTTGATCACATCGAAAGTACCTTTGATAGTTCCAGCAATTGGTACAGCTACCAGTGTTCCCAGCAAACCCGCAATTTCAAATCCCATTAAAATGGCGATAAAAATCCACAGGGGGTTGAGTCCGATAAAATTACCCATTAGTTTGGGCGCTAATAGATTATCTTTAATTTGTTGCATGATAATTGCCATTGTAGCGACTGGAAATGCTAACCACCAATTTTGAATTAATACCAACATTGTGACTAAACCAATGCCCAAGGTTGCGCCAACAACGGGAATAAGTCCAGAAATACCGATAATAATAGCAAATAAGAGGGCAAATGGTACTCTCAAAAATAAGAAAATGGGTGTAAGGGCTATTGTCATAAATAGTCCTAGTAATAATTGACTCAGAAAAAAGTTCTGGAAATTTAATTGTAATGACTTGCTAAAGGGAATACCAATATTTGATGGTAAAAGATTGATTAGTCCAGTCCAGACGCGATCGCCATATATTAACATATAAAAGGCGAGAACAATTACTAGTATGACATTGAGGATTCCCGATACTAGTGTTCCCGCAAATCCTACAGCCCCTGAAGCTATTTGCTGAACTAAGTTCTGTATATTAGCATTAATTTGATTTGTCACCAGCTTTAAATCTATAGATAACCGCCTTTGCTTGGCTAACATTTCTAAATGATCGAAATTGGCTTGACTAGTCGCTAACCAATCTGGAATCTTATTCAAAAGTTGAATGGTTTGATCAATCAACATTGGTACAAGAGTAACACCTAAAACAATAAATAGAGTTAAAGTAAGTAGTAAAACAATAATTACTGCTTGAGTGCGTTTAATTCTAATATTTTCAAATAACTTGACTGGATAATTCAGTAAAAAGGCCAGAATGGCAGAAATACTGAGGATAGTCAGGGGATTTTGAAAAAAATGAAATAATACAGACATGAGCCAGATATTGAGAGCAATAATTGGTCCACTGAGTCCATAAATTAACAAAGTTTGCAGAGGAGCAAAACGGCGCATCTGATTTAATGTATAAACAGGGGAATTCAGGGGCTTCAAACGTACTGATTTTGATCATAGAATGTTTTCCCCAATGCTAATATACGCTGAATCTAAATCGTGAGAAAATAAAAATGATAGATAAAAGCATTGCCGATCTTCGTAAAGATTACACATTGGAAAATTTAAATGAAGAAGAAATTGATAAAAATCCGTTTATACAATTTAAAATTTGGTTTAACCAGTCCGTAGCAGCCCAACTCCCTGAACCTAATGCTATGACTTTGGCTACCTGTACACCCGATGGTAAGCCTTCGGCAAGAATGGTACTACTCAAGGATATTGACGAACGCGGTTTTGTATTATTTACTAATTACAAGAGTCAAAAAGGACAGGAAATATCAGTAAATCCCCAGGCTGCTTTAGTTTTTTGGTGGGCTGAACTAGAACGTCAAGTGAGAATTGTGGGGACTGTCGAGAAAATTTCCTCAGCACAGTCTGATAGCTATTTTGAAGTGCGTCCACCCTTCAGTCGTTTAGGTGCTTGGGCTTCTAATCAAAGTGAAGTTATTGCCAATAGAGATGTATTAGAATCTCAATTAATAGAGTTTCAGCGTAAATATGAAAATCAAGAAGTACCTCGACCTGCTCATTGGGGGGGGTTTCGAGTTATTCCCCAGGAAATTGAGTTTTGGCAAGGAAGATCCAGTCGCTTACATGATCGGTTGCGATATACTCTTATAGATAATGGAAATTGGAAAATCGAGCGGTTATCACCTTAATTCTAGATTCCCGAATTATCCAAGAATTCGGGAATTTTTTTGTATAACCTCATAACACGAGCTATCAAAAATGATTTTTAATTTTTATAAAAAGATGCTGATCACAGCAAAAAACGATGATTATTGATTAATAACTCAAGTTGCTAGTTATCTAGTTGAGGCTGGTAATGGGTAATTGGTAATTGGTAATGGGTAATTGGTGAGTAATTTTCTGTTTTCATCCTGTTCATCCTTTAATCTTGGATATCCTGATTATGACATTTTCCCTCACTAGCA
>OMJF01000133.1 GCA_900299285.1 Anabaena sp. 54
TAAGCGAGCTTGTAAACCCACGTGAACATCACCCATATCCCCTTCAATTTCAGCGCGGGGAACTAGGGCAGCTACGGAGTCAATAATGACAATATCAACCGCAGCAGAACGCACAAGTTGATCAACTATTTCTAATGCTGATTCCCCGGTGTCTGGTTGGGAAACAAGCAAGTTTTCAATATCTACACCCAAGGCGGCGGCGTAAGTTGGATCTAGGGCGTGTTCAGCGTCTACAAATGCCGCAATACCCCCATTTCTCTGGACTTCTGCCAAAGCATGGAGAGCAACGGTAGTTTTACCAGAACTTTCTGGTCCATAGATCTCAATTATCCGTCCTTTGGGTAAACCTCCTCCCAAGGCTAAATCTAGGGTCAGCGCACCAGTAGATATTGTTTCTACCTTCATGCGGGTAGCATCACCTAGACGCATAATTGCTCCTTTACCGAAGCTACGCTCAATTTGTCCAAGTACGATATTTAACGCTTTTTGCTTGCCAGAAGTCTCGGTATTAGCTGCCATTCTTGCCTCTAAGTATAGGATTTTTCAAAATTGCTGGGACGGGAGTTTTAATAGAACGAATATAGTTACTAAAAATATAGTCAAATATTTCTAGCTTGGTAAGGCTTACACCTTACAGGGCTAACTACAAGCCTCTCTACTGAGTTTCTATCAAAGATAGAGTCCCCAACTACTTTTCTTAATATATTCAGAGAACCGTTTAAATCTGCTGAATAATGTTTACCAGACTGGGACTTAAATAAACCTCTTTTGACTCTTTTTCCTAAATATTGCTCATGCTTTTTGATTGGTTCAAAATCCAGAAAACTACATTTTGAGGTATAGCTTTCTTCTGCAATTTGTACCTTAATTCCTACAAGTTTAGCTTTGTATTCTAACTGTTGGATGAATCGCGCATGAGGAATATTGGTAAAGTTTTGGTTGGTTTTACTCCCTAAGTTAATATTCTGTTTCCAATTCTCATTTTTACCTATAATTAAATGCGTTATATTTTGACTAACTAGCTGATTAATAATAAATCTACTAGCTGTGTGGAGGTAGTAATCCACTTTATTGTTACGCTTGAGTGTTAATGCTTCTATTTTTCGAGAAGTTCTCTGACTTTGCGCTTTTTGATTTTTAGGTAACTGAGATTGAAGACTAGCTTTAACTTTGTTGTAGAACTGGTTACAAGATTTAATTGCCTGGCCGCAAACAATAAAAGGTTGAAAATCTAAACAATTACTACTGACAGTAGCTAGGTTATTTAGTCCTATATCAATCGCTGCGATTCTATTATTAACTTCTGGGGTGGTTTCTTCTTGTTCATAAACTGCCTCAAGAATATAAACATTATTTTTAGGAATTATCCTCACTTCTTCAATTTGTGTTAGCTTAGTTTTAATACTTATGGGTAATCCCGAAGGTGAGATTAAACCTTGTTTTAAGGCTTTTTTGGAAACAGCCTGATTATTAAAAGTTAAAACATTTCTCCCCCGAAGTTTATGTTTATATTTAGGTAGTTTTGGTTCACATAAAAACTTATCTGGATTTAACTGATATTCCTTCTTGGCCTCCTGGTACGATTTAAAGCATTTATCAACTTGTTTGAATACTAATTGAGCAACTTTACTAGGTAAGGCTTGATAATCATCAGTATTCTTGAGTGAATGATATATTTGATTGAATGTTGGTATTGGTTGACCACTAAAGAAAGCCTGACGACATAAATACACAGCACAGTTAAATAGATTTTTTGAGAAAAAAGACATTTTATCAATTTCTCTAAACCTGATGTGATTCTGTTTAATTATATGTCGCTCAACTAATCGCATTCTCTCTCCAGGCACTTAACAATACACTCTGTTTTTCTCTTTCTTCTTATTAATCTATAGATTTTAGCACAAAAGCTAGTTATTTTTGAAATAAAATCTTACATCATATCCATATCTTCTGTTTCTTCTGCGTACAGATTTACTACTTCAATGTCCCGACCTTTGTTTTTTGTACATTAACAATGACTGTACCTGTAGGTAGTTGCGTAGCTTTAAGTTCACCGCGTTTCCACATTCTCCAATCATAACACAGATGATTATGTTTGACTATATCTGACTATATTTTTGTTATTTAAACTCAATACTATTTTAACCGCAAAGTGTGCCAATAGGAAGGTAGATTAAATAGCTTGGCCAAGATTCTCACGCGATCGCTACAACATTATAGCATTTTGGATTTGAGATCTGGGATTTGGGTTAATCAACAGGCTGATCAACAATAGTAGTAGTTTCAAAATATGTAGTTTATGTAGTTATGGAACGAGTTATCAAAAGTGGTACGGGTTGGCGCTTAGGTTGGAACCCAGATGCACTACAATTCAAAGGATTAGTTGGTACGGAAGATTGGGCGATCGAATTAACAGAAGCGGAATTAAATGAATTTTTTCGCCTTTTAAATCAGCTTGCAGATACTATGAAGCACCTAGCTACAGAATTAATGGAAGAAGAAAAAATTGCTTGTGAGGCAGAAAGTGATTTATTATGGATGGAGGTGGAAGGTTATCCCCAATCCTACAATCTCCGCTTTATCCTCAATACAGGACGGGGTACAGAGGGTAAATGGGAGGCTTCTGCTGTGTCTGGTTTGTTGCAAGCTATAGGAATGCTAAAAGTTTTTTGAAAAACCCCTTGCAATTTTCCTTAACCTTGTGATATACTCGTTAGAGTCACTTAATTAATTTTAGATTCATACATTTGGCATCATCCCCACTCCAAAATTCTAAAAATTTTAAGTTGATGAAATTTTAAGTTTATAGTTACGGGGCGTAGCGCAGCTTGGTAGCGCGCCACTTTGGGGTAGTGGAGGTCGTGGGTTCGAATCCCGCCGCTCCGATTTATTTATGGAATTGCTAATCACTCGGTTATTATATTTTTTAATGCTAATTTTTCTATTTCTCTGGTAATTTTTGCCAGGAATAGTGATAAAATAATTCACTGGGTTTTGTGTCTTTCTTTATAGCAGCTATCAGCAGTGAGCGATTAACACTAAAACCCTTTACCTGCAAGGCTTTGTGGTTTAAACTTGTACTTCATTGACTTGCTTGTGTATTTCAAGTTTATTTCAAATTCAGCCAGGTAAGATTCTTACTCTACAACAACTTGCTTAAATATATATAAGCACAGACAAAGTGTTTGAGTCTACATGGGTAATTGAAACTTTAAATGTATTGAGATAATGTTTTAAAATTATTGGGCGACTCAAGAATGCTTGTCCACAAAAATTATAAACGCTAGTACACAAGCAAATTCCAACTGCATGGACTAAGGAAAAATTTAGAATCTTGAAACTGTGTACAAGCGGTTGCTCATTGCTAAAAATCCTATTAATTTCCACTTGAGAAAGATCCTCTGAGGCTTGATTTGAAAAAGTATTTGTTTTGCAACTTGCAATTAATTATCCTATAAAACCAAAATAAATTAATTTTAATCATTCTCGCTCCAGCCATGAAAAAATTGCAACTCGATTTTAACCATCAAGCCATATATAACACCAGTGAAAATGGCTATCTTAAATTTCAACTCAATCAACAAACGGGTGCTATTTTATCCATTGCTCATACCCAAGAAGCAATTATTGTACCCATGACATCGGTGACAGCTATTCCAAATATGCCTGCTTGTATATTAGGATTAATGAATTGGCAAAGTCATATAATTTGGGTAGTTGATTTACCGAAAATGTTTAATTTAGAAAACCTTGATTATCAGTTACATCAATATAATATCATTGTTATTCAAATAGAATCAATGATATTAGGTTTAGTTGTCCAAGAAATTCAAGGAACAGCCAAATTTCTTGTTGATGATATTCGTTCTCCTGTAGGACAAGTAGCATCTAGTTTAGTACCTTATTTATCTGGTTGTGTAGTCGAAGAAGAAGAAATATTATTAGTATTGGATGTGCTGCATATTTTAGAGTCAGCTATTCTTGGTATTGACCAAAATTAATGCTGAGAAAATCGGGTTTAAATGTTTTTGTTTTATGGATTTAGTGTGAGGATAGTATGTTAAAGAAAAATGACATCAGAAAAAGCGGTGATTCTCAAAATAAAGTACCTTTAATTTCTCCGGTGAAAGTTATTGATATTCAGGGAGAAAATTCCAGTCATAGTCCGAATTTGGATCATGGATTGAAATTGAAATATTTACGCCCATTTAAATTGAGTATAAAATCCATCATTTTGTCCATAGCTATTGGCGGTTTACCGATATTGGGAATTGGGGCGTTAGCTTATATTTTTGGCAGCAAGTTGATGACTAAACAAATTATTATATCCCAAGAAACTAAGGCAATTAGTTTAAGTGATAAGATTAATAGTTTTATGGGAAAACGCTATGAAGATATTCAGGTATTGTCTCATATAAAATTATTAAGTAATTCTAGTAACGGAAAAACAGAAAAAACCAGCAAAAAAGATAAAAGTGATGCGAGCAGAATTAATATAAAAACGCAAGAAACCTTAGATAGCTTGAGAAGAACTAGTAAGGTTTATGATAGCGTGGCTGTATTTGATATCAATGGAAAAGTGATGATGAAATCAGGAGAAAAATATTTAAGTCCCGAAAAAGAACTTATGTATTTCCAAGAAGTAATTAAACAAGATAGCCCTATTATTAGTCAACCAGAAATGGTTAAAAATATAGGCGCGGTGATTTATGTAGCCGCACCAATTAAAGATATAGTTAAAGGTAATACTATTGGTATAGTCAGAACCCGTACACCTTTAAAATTTCTAGAAAAATTAGTCAAAAATCATAGAAATGATAGTGATAGTCAGGAATATTATTTTTTAGATGAAAAGGGGAGAATTTTGATTAGTTCTAATCAAAATTTATCTAGTCAAGATAGTGAGGATATTTATCCTAGTTTAGCTAAGGTTTTAAGTGCTAAAGATATTCAGACATTTACAGAAGTTTCCAAAAATAATCAAAATCAGCAACTAATTACTTATGTACCATTGGGAAAATTATCAGATTCACTAGATATGAATTGGCGGTTAATTCTTGCGAAAGATACAGCGATCGCCTTGAAGCCACAAAAGGAATTTTTACTATTAATTGCTAGTACAACTTCAGTAGTTGGGTTAATGATGACATTATTTATAGGTTTCTTAGTCCGGGGTAATATAGAGATAAAAAAATTAAAAGCAAATAGTAAATCAAACAATGATCAAAACACTGGAGAAGGGCAAGATTTGCCAAATAATCTTCAGTATATTGTGAACCAAATTCAACAAGCTGTTGATGAAATAAATGTATCTCTTCAAAAATTAACCACAGAAGCAGTTATAGAATCTGAACAAAATAACCGTAGCTTAGAAACCATTGATAATATGACTATTGCTATTCAATCTATAGCTAATATAGCACAGCAAGCTGTCACAATTATTAACGATGCTAACTATGCAGCTACGGAAACTGGAGCGGCAATGGATTTAACATTGCAAAACATTTTTTTAGTCCAAGAAACAGGTTCAGAAATAGTTAAAAAAGTCAAACGTTTAGGAGAATCTTCTCAACAGATTTCTCGTGTAGTTTCTGTAATTAATCAAATTGCTATGCAAACTAATTTATTAGCAATTAATGCGGGAATTGAAGCGGCAAAAGCTGGGGAAGAGGGTCAAGGTTTCGCTGTAGTAGCGGAGGAAGTAGGAGAATTAGCCGCTAGAATTGCAACTGCAACCCAAGAAACTGAGGAAATAATTGCTAAAATTCAACGAGAAACTGGTGAAATAATACAAGGAATGACAACAGGAACTAATCAAGTGGTTGAAAGTAGCCATATTATCAAAAATGCCAAGGAAAGTTTGCAGCAAATTGTTAATGTATCAGGGCAAATAGATACCTTATTGCAGTCAATTTTAACTGCTACTGCATCTCAAATACAGACATCAGAAATTGTTATTCAAACTGTTAAGGACATTACAAATATATCAACATTCAACCGGGATAATTACCGCCAAATTTCTCAATCTTTACAAAAAGCAGTAGATATTTCTCAGCAGTTAAAAGAGACTGTTGAGACCTTTACAGCTAATTGATATTCTGATTTTGAAATTAACAACTAACGACCAAGGAATAATAACTAATGACCAAAGATAAAGAATTGGAAATCCAGATGCAATTTTTAGAAGAAGCAACAGATTATCTGAACCTTTTAGAAGGGATATTGCTGAAAATTGACAGCAGCAAACCCATGGAGTTAGAAAAAATTAATGCTGCAATGCGAGCCGCTCATTCTATCAAAGGTGGGGCGGCTATGATGGGATTTAGCGTATTAAGCGATTTAGCTCACCGTCTAGAAGACGCTTTTAAAGTTTTAAAAACTGATAAAAATTCTCTAGAAATCGATACCAATTTACAAAGTTTATTGCTATCTGGTGTTGATTGGCTAAGGCGAATTGTTGAATTACTTTCAAAGAGTAACAATTTAGATCATAGTCTGCTAAGAGAATTTTGTTACCCAATTTTTGATCAACTTTATGAGCGTTTAGGTGATCCTTCTCCAGAGAACATTACAACATTACTATCATCAGTATCAGAACTATCATCAGCAGATAATCAACTCATCCTTTTGTTATTTGAAACTGAAGTTGAACAATATTTAGAAATTCTAGAATCTCGCTTAAAAAATAATAATAAAGCAGAATTAAGATCCGAATTACTGATCATGGCTACTGAGTTAAGTGGCTTAGGAGAAATGCTCCAGTTAAAAGAATTTACCCAACTATGTGAATCAGTGATTAATTACTTAGAAACCTATCCTGAACGTTGCGTAGAAATTGCTAATTTAGCTTTAAAATCATGGAAAAAGTCTCAATATCTAGTATTAAGTAATCAAGGAAATAATTTACCAATAAAAATTGATTTATGTGAATTTATCACTGATAAAATTGATGGTGATATTGATAGGGATCAAAACCTATTATCAAATTCCCAAGATAATTTGATTAATTTGATTAATCAATCACAAAACGTTTTAACAGATATAGATATAGAGCTACCTCCAGAAATTAACGCCGTTGAATTTGCTGATTTTGATACAGTTTTGGCTGCAAAAAATACCCTCTTAGATATAGACGATAGATCTAATGAACAGCGCAAAGGTGATATTAATTTACCTCATAAAGAACGTGAAAATCATGAAAATATCATCAGAATTTCTGGGAAACATTTAGAAAAAATTCATGATTTATTTGGAGAAATTATTATTCAAAAAAATGGTTTGAATGTGCAAATGGAAAGATTACGTAAATTGGTTCGTAGTCTAAATCAGCGAGTGCAAATTCTTGATCAAGAAAATCAAGAACTGCGGACAGCTTATGGAAAAATTATGACTCATTATCATCTGATAAATCATCAGAATCAAGAAACAGAAAATAACTTTTTAGAACAAAATTACTATCAGAAATTGGATGTATTATCTCAGGATGTCATGGAAACTATTGTGCAAGTTGCAGAAGTTACAAGTGATATTCAATTAAGTGTTGATGATACAGACCAAATAGCGAGGAAGCTGAATAAAACTTCTAAACAATTGCAAAGACAATTAACTCAGATGAGGATGCGTCCTTTCTCAGATTTAGTCGAGCGTTTTCCTAGAGCCATTAGAGATTTGAATGTGGAGTATGGAAAAAATGTGCAGTTAAAAATTGAAGGTGGTAATACTTTAATTGAAAGGAGTATTTTGGAAGCATTAAATGAGCCTTTAATGCACTTATTACGCAATGCTTTTGATCACGGAATCGAAGATCCTGTTACCCGTACAATTCAAGGAAAACCTGAACAAGGGTTGATTGAAATCAAGGCATTTTACCATAATAATCGGACTATGATTATTATCCGTGATGATGGACAAGGTATTTCTTTAGACAAAATTCGTCACCGCGCTTTAACAATGGGTCTAGATGATTCTTTATTAGCGAGTGCGAGTAATGAAGAACTACTATCATTGATTTTTGAACCAGGGTTTAGTACCTCAGAACGGGTGACAACTTTATCTGGTCGGGGGGTGGGAATGGATGTAGTGCGTAATAACCTCAAATTAGCGCGAGGAGATGTAAGTGTTGATACTAAAATAGGATGCGGAACGACAGTTACTTTATCAGTACCATTTACTTTATCGGTGGCGCGAATCTTATTAGTAGAGAGCGATGGACTACTCTTAGCATTTTATACAGACGTTATTGAGGAAATTTTCTTACTAGAAAATCAGCAAATCTTCCTCCAGGATGGTAAAGAATTGATTAAATGGCAAGATACCCAATTACCATTACTGCGTTTAAATAGTTACTTTGAGTTTAATTGTCCCCGCTGCAATAATTTAGAGTTAGAAACTCCGCCCATAATTAATGCTACAAGTGTATTAATAGTCAAACATGACAATCAACAGGTTGCAGTGCAGGTAGAACGCTGTTGGGGTGAACAGGAAGTAGCTATTCGTCAAGTAGAAGGTAATATTCCTCTACCGAGTGGTTTTAATAACTGTACAATTCTGGGTGATGGTCGGGTAGTTCCCCTAGTTAATACTAATGATTTAGTGTTATGGATTACTAATTGTGAACCTCCCCATCTGAGTCGTAAGTTACCGACAACAAGATTACAAACTGCTTTCTTAAAACCCTCAAAAGTAGCAATTGCAACTAAACACCCTCGTCAAAAAGGGACAATTTTGATTGTGGATGACTCCATTAATGTGCGTCGGTACTTAGCCCTAACCCTAGAAAAAGGTGGGTATCAAGTAGAACAAGGAAAAGATGGTCAGGATGGCTTAGAAAAGCTAGAAAATGGGTTACAAGTCCAAGGGGTAATTTGCGACATTGAAATGCCCAGAATGGATGGTTATAGCTTTTTAGAGCGCATTAATGCTAATAGAGAATTGAGAGATATTCCTGTAATTATGCTGACATCTCGCAGTAGCAGTAAACACCGTCAACTAGCGATGAAATTAGGGGCAAAAGCCTATTTTTCTAAACCTTATAATGAGCAAGAATTATTACAGACATTGGCAGAGATAATTTTCCAGACAGCAGAAACAAAATCATCAGATTAATTCAAAAATCAAAAATCAGAATTATGGACCAATAAATTTCTGTGTCCTCTGTGCCTCTGTGGTTAGATAAAAAAGAGCTTTAGAGTATCAGACACGATCAGCGATACTGCATTTAATTTGTATAATTATAGTGGGCATCCTGCCCGCACCACAAGATCTAGCCATATTAGGATTGTACAATCTAGCTGCGTAACAGCTTAAAAAACACGACAGCGATGCCTACTAGCAAGGCATCGCGGATTTTAGATTTGTGATTGGCCCGTAATCTAAAATCTAAAATCCAACAAGGGATTTAATTGTTTACCGCTGCTGCTTCCCGTGCTGCGGCTGCTTGATCTGGGTGAATACCCAAGCGTGTGAGGTTAATTCGACCTTTATTGTCAATTTCTCGCACTTTGACAATCACCTCATCACCAACAGCGACTTCATCTTCAACCTTACCAACGCGGTAGTCAGCGAGTTGAGAAATGTGAATCATGCCTTCTTTTCCAGGCAAAAATTCCACAAAAGCACCAATAGGTATAATCCTGGTCACACGACCGATATAAACATCACCTTCATGGAGTTTACGAGTCATGCCTTGAACAATGTTTCGCGCTTTCTTAGCCCTATTTTCATCAACTGCGGAAATAGTGACAGTACCATCATCTTGGATGTCAATTTTTGCACCGGTTTCTTCAGTGATGCCCTTAATGGTTTTACCACCAGGTCCAATGACTAGACCAATCATGTCAGGATCGATCTTAATTGTCAACAGCCGGGGGGCATAGGGTGAAGTTTCTTCTCTGGGGGTGTCAATAGTCTGGAGCATTTTTTCCAGAATGTGTAACCGGGCGGGTCTGGCTTGGTTAACAGCGTCGGCGATGACTTCTAAAGACAACCCGGATATTTTCATATCCATTTGCAAAGCGGTAATACCAGTATCAGTACCGGCAACTTTGAAGTCCATATCACCCAAAAAGTCTTCAATGCCTTGAATATCGGTAAGTATCCGCACTTCATTTCCTTCCTTAATCAAGCCCATAGCCGCACCACTGACAGGTTTAGTAATTGGTACACCGGCATCCATCAGGGATAAACTAGAACCGCAAACTGAACCCATGGAAGTTGAACCGTTGGAAGAAAGCACTTCCGAAACTACGCGAATTACGTAGGGAAACTTATCTTTTGGTGGTAATACAGGCAACAATGCTCTTTCCGCTAATGCACCATGTCCGATTTCTCGTCTACCGGGGGCGCGTAAGGGTTTGGTTTCGCCGACGGAGAAGGGGGGGAAGTTATAGTGATGTAGATAACGTTTAGCTTGGTCTAGTTGCAAGTCATCGCTAAGATTTTGAGCATCTCCGGGAGTTCCCAGGGTACACATTGATAATACCTGAGTTAGTCCCCGGTTAAATAAACCACTACCATGTACTCGCTTGGGTATGATACCAACTCGACAAGATATGGGACGGACTTCATCAAGTTTACGCCCATCAACGCGCACATTATCTTCAATAATTTGACGGCGCATGAAGTATTTAGTAATGCTTTTAAAGGTATTACCAAGGGCGTTGGAGTCTGCTGTTGCAGCGATACGAATGGGGTCTTCTTCTGATAAAGCTTTGATTTCATTAGAGATAGTATCTTTAACTGCATCCAAGGCTATATCACGATCAGTTTTAGTCAATTCAAATTGGGCTAAGATTGTTTTTATCTCTTGATTAGCGCGATCGCGGATATAATTTTCTAAGGTCTGATCTGGTTCGGGTGGTGCTTCTTGCACAAGTTTTAAACCTAATTCATCCAGCAAATCTAACTGGGCCTGAATTAAATCCCGTACAGCTTCATAGCCAAAATCAATCGCTTCAATAATATCTCGCTCTGGCAATTGATTTGCACCGGCTTCCACCATAATCACCCCATCTGGTGAACCGGCGACGATTAAATCCAAATCTCCCGCTTCAATTTCCGCGTAGGTTGGGTTAATAATAAAATCATCACCCACCAAGCCTACTCGCACTGCGGCCATTGGTCCATTAAAAGGAATTTGGGCAATGAGGGTAGCAATTGAAGCACCTGTCACTGCTAAGACATCGGGAGGGACCTGTTCATCCATGGACATAGTTAAGGCCACAATTTGCAAATCATCCCGTAACCAGGAAGGGAATAAAGGACGCAGCGGGCGGTCAATCAGACGACTGGTAAGAATAGCCTTTTCCGGTGGACGACCTTCCCGGCGCATAATTCCTCCAGGTATTCTTCCCGCCGCATAAAGTCTTTCTTCATAATCTACCGTCAGTGGCAAAAAATCAACACCTTCCCGCGCTGCTGACCTTGTGGCTGTCACCAAAACAGTTGTATCTCCTGATTGTATTAAAACCGACCCACCTGCTTGGGGGGCTAGTAGGCCAACCGTCAGTCGAATATCCCGTCCATCAAAGGATATTGACTTTTCAAATTCTGCCATTCAGTTTTTTTTCCTTCTCTTACGCGTTTCTCACTCTGTGGCAATCCTAACATTTATGCAGTCTAGACGGCTTGTGTCATGAACAAACATAAAACAAAATTTCCTGAGTTAG
Source organism: Anabaena sp. 54 (assembly GCA_900299285.1). GTDB lineage: Bacteria > Cyanobacteriota > Cyanobacteriia > Cyanobacteriales > Nostocaceae > Dolichospermum. The sequence continues at coordinate 11,667 of OMJF01000133.1, forward strand.
CTGTACAGTGGGCTTTGTATCTGGGTTTGTCATCTCAGCTATATTTTTCAGAACGATTTTATAATAGTTCATCAATCAATTAAGGTGTAATTAACTGTATTGAAATTGCCCCTGTCATTAAAAAGCAATGGTAAAAAACCATATTATTTCTTGACAACTCTTTTTCAGTCCTGTATCATAAATTCATATTGAGTGGACACAAAAGAAAAGTGTTGATCTGTTCTGTTATGTTAAACTGATGGGAAACCAGTTCACCTGTTAGATTACGCTGTTGCTTAAACAACAAGATTAAATTGTATCAGGGTCTATATTTAATTCTCGCAGTTTTGCTGCTAAACGTTCTGATTTTCTCGCTTCTTTTTCTGCTCTTTTAGTTTCCTGTTCTGCGGTTTCTTCAGGTGTGAGAACTAGCTCACCTTGAGGTGTAAAATACCTTAATAATCCTTGATAAATTCCTAAATATAAACCTAGCTGACGACTCCA
>OMJF01000134.1 GCA_900299285.1 Anabaena sp. 54
AGTTCTGCGGTAATACTGTTGCGTTGTTCACTTTCCATAATTTGAAATTCCACAAAAGCTACTGGACTTTCATACGCAAATATATCTAACTTGTAAGTTTGACCTGGTTGCAGTGGTTCACCTGTATAAGTAAATTGTTGAGTATTAGCCACATTCTCACTGAAAATAACAGTATTATTATTTAGATCAGTCAGTTGTATTTTAGCAAGTCGACCTTGCCACACAAATAAAGGGCGATCGCTCCAAATAATTCTAGTTTCAGAAGGTGCATCTGGGGAAATTATGCAAATTTGAGACATATCAGGATCACGACTACCTCCTTTACGTGGTTTGACGGGTGGTTTTTTAGAGAATAGAACTTGAGAAATATTACTCCAAAAAGAAGCAGGTTTCTGAGGATTTTCCTGAGCCAAAACCCCCTGATTTGGTAAAATGGTTAAAGTGCTGAAAACTAGAGATAATAAAATTACCCTAGATAAAAAAGATTTATTCATCAGATTTTTTCTCCAAAATTGCCGATAGAATGTAAAACCACAATGTGATAGAAGGTAACAACCAAGGTAATAAAATTGCAGTTGCAGAAATGTATACTTGTAAACTTATTAAACCATAAAGACCTGTAATTATAGTGATTAGGATTAAAAATTGCATCTGAGTAGATTTTTTTCTGCGTAATAAATATAAATTTAAACTTTTACCTATTAATATAACTACCCCAACCGTCCAGAAATCAGGAATGGGTATAACTAATCTATTAGTGAGTAAATGATGTACCATATAGGCATGATATTCACCACCCGTTAATATTTGGCTTTTATTGGTGGGATTTTCCTGATCACGCCAATATTTAATAGCTGGAATAGCTGGAAAGTCTGATATTGAAGAACTATCCTCACCGTCATAATTTACTCCAGCTTCGTCATATCTAGGTGCAATAATTACTATGATATCTTGTAAATTTTTCGGAATATCTTTATTTTCTTTTTCTAATAATTCCCAAGCAGGAATATTTTTATATATTGCTTGAGGAGAAATGGAAAAATCAATAATTGGGTGCATCCACATTTGAGACAGTGAGTAACTTAAACTTGTAATGGGTTGCAAATGGGATCTTTTGGATATCAAATTAAACGTATTATTTTTCCGTTGATTATTTTTCTCTTGATGATCCAGAAACTTGTTTATTTGTTGAAAAAAATCTTTTTGACTGTTTAATTTTGGTTGTGGTGCATCAGGAAATTTTTGTAACTTATATCCAAGTCTTAATAAACGTGAAAAACTCCAAGGTGATCTAGCATTAGGATTTAACAACTTAGAAAAATTCGGTTGTGAATACCGAGAATTATTATCCTGAGAATTATTATAGGGTAATAGTTGCATATATCCGGGTAAAATCTCAATTTCACCTTCCAAACTCCAATTAAGATCAGCAATATTAGGTAGTACCCGTAACCATTGACCATCTTGATTTGCAGTTCCAGCAAAAACAAACCATGTCGGTTTTGCTGATTTTACAGCAGTTTTGATAGAGTTAGCAAGAATGCGATCGCTTGCTTCTTGATATCTGTCTAATAAATAATCAACACCTATAATCTTAGCTTGATTAGCTATTAACCTATCAATTAAACTTGCTAAATACTTACGCTCAATCGGTTTAGGGTTAGAAATTTTAGCTTTTCTAATGGAATTGTCATCAATTTCTACTAATAGAACTGGGGGAGTTGCTACAGTTGCAACTTGTCCTGTAACTTGACGATAGATAGCTTGTAATAATATTCGACGCTGTAATAAAAATTGTTGAACTGGTAATAGTAAACTAATAATCAATAAAATTGAAACTACAATCACTTCTCGACGATTAGGAATTAAATTTTGAATTGCTTGATTAATAAAAGTAGGTTGAAGACGAAATAAATCTGCTCCTGGATGCCGAAATAAAGAAGGAATCAAATATGCACTGGGATAAGTAAAATTCTTTTCTAATTTTAAATATTGTGCTGCTAAAATCAACGATTCATGAACATCTTTATATTCAGATAAAGCTTGCAGAAAGCGGGGTAAAAATTCTGCTGCTACTTGATTATGAATGGGTTCACGCATTACCGCAACTTGACTAATACCCAAATCAATTAATTTATCAGCAATACTCAAACCATTACAAGAATTGAAAATAGCACATTGTAATCCTCTATTTTTAGCAGTAATTAAAGCCGGTTCAAGTTCAGAAATTGATAAAGCTACACCAGGAGCAATACCTAATTCACCACCAGTTAAATTAGTTTGATTACTATGTCCTGCAAAAAATAAAATATCCCAGCCATTTTGTGAAGAAATAGTTTGGAAAATTTCAGTTTTTAACTCATCAATATTCTTATTGGGTTCCCAACCGATAAATTTAACTTCTGCATGAGCTTTTAAAGATTTGATGGCTTGTTTTTCATCTTGAAAATTTAAACCTGTGTCATCTCCTAAAATTACTAAAATTCTAGCTTTATGTGGATATTTACCTTGAGTATTTATAACCTTTTCTCGACGATTGGTAGCAGTGCGAACAATGCGAATCTGACTAGAATCTAAAGCAAATTCTGTACCAATTTCCCATACTTCCCAAGGCAACTTGACTAAAGTTAGAGTGTTGCAAGTGATAAAAATATCAAGATATGGAGTTTGATTTTGTTTACTAACTTGAGCAATTTGTTTCCGAATTTCAAATAATTCTACACTGCGTAACCAGTGATGAAATGCCGATAAAAATTGTGCTTCAGCTTGTACTAATCGAGAGTGCCAATCAATAGGAGGAGCAGGGAGACTACCCATATCCGCTACTTCTCCCCGCAGTGCTGTATTATAAAACCTCAGATAAATATTTTGCCATTCTTGGTATAGTTTAGTTAGATTTTCTGGATAGGCCACATTGACATTCAAATTTTGTCCTTGACCCCAAGATAATTGAAATAAACATACTTGTTCAACCTGTTGAATTGTGAGATAAAAAGCTGTGAAATTCATCATATTTTGAAAGAGGTATAAGTTTGAATGATAAAACTTTTGTGGTGTAGGCATCTTGCCTGCTAAATACAAAAACCCAACAAATATTTTCTAACAAATGTTGGGTTTTCTGAACCCAACCTACTTAGACTCACCAATTAAAGTAAAAGCCGCCCAATTTACTGGAGCAGGACTTTTTTTCATAGTTTTGAGCATAGCATTTCTTAAAGCCACAGCCTTATCAGGATTTTGTCGCCATTGTTGATAAAACTCCGTCATTAATTCTGCTGTAGGTGTATCTGGGACAGCCCACAAAGAGACAATTACACTCGGCGCACCAGCACTAATTAAAGCACGAGATAAGCCAACAACACCATCACCAGTAATTGCGCCTCTACCAGTATCGCAAGCACTTAAAACTACCAATTCAGCATTAATAGATAAATCAACAATTTCCCCAGGAGTGAGTAAACCATCATCGTTTTTAGTAGCTGCAAGGGCTATGGCAGTAGGGATACTTTTATCAGTATCAGATAACAGACCATGTGTTGCTAAATGAATAATTCTGGCAGATGATAATTGTTGTTTAAAAGTAGCTTGTGTGGCATTTTTACCAGTAATAGCTTTAGTTTTGAAGAATTTAGCAATTGCCAAAGTTTCCCTTTCTGCACCTTTCAGGGGGTCAAGTTGTACAGGAGGAATTCCCACTTTGGGCATAATAGGATTACCCATGACTAAGATATCTTTACCCCGTACTTTTTGCCGTTGTTGATATGTTAGATCTAAAACTTGAATTGCTGGTGCTGTTAAGATAGTATGCTTTTCAATTAAGTATTTACCGTCTTTGTCTTGCAGTGCCACAAAAGGAACTAAAAACAGCGATTCATGAGGAATAAAAATCACTTTTTCTTCTGGTTTATTAGGCAGAAGAGAGGCAATAGGATTGATTAATATTTTATGCAGTGTTTGTAAATTCTCTTTTTGAACTTCCTCACCTGTAGGTTCTACTTTAATTGCTCCCCGTCCTTTAGCACCCAGAGAAAGACGGCTATTTTTTACAAGATCAACAAGTGGTGTTTTTAATGTTGTCAGGTCTACTTGTTTAAAGGTAATTTCTCCTGTTGGTTTAACTACCCAGATATACATCTCAGATGGATGCCAAGTTTTTGGATAATCTTGATTATTTTCTGGTTGAGCAATTGTATATTCTACAATTGTCGCATTTTGCTCTCTGGCAATTTTCTGGATTTTTTCAATGGTTGGTGGTTGAAGATTTAACTGATTAACCTGCTTCCCTGAAATGCGTGATGTTAATAGATTTACAAATGCTCTCGCCCTACCACGTTCAGCTACTTCTAATGCTTCTTGAAACTTATTTTGAGCAATTAAAGTTTTTTGTAAGATAGTGTAGGTTTTAGATTGAAGTTCAAAAATAGAAATTTGGCTTTTATCTGTGAGATCAATCCGCATAGATTCATAAATTTTAATAGCGTCATATAAAGCAACTACCGCTTTAGGTAGATTGCCTATATCGAAATTATTTATGCCAATTGAATGTAAACTTATTGCTGTGATCAATTTTTGGTTAACTTTTTGGGCAGAAGCTACTGCTTTTTCATAAAGACTTATGGCTGAATCATGTTTACCTTGTTCTGTATAGAAGAACCCAATTCGCAAATATGTCTGGGCTTGAATTTCAGGAGGAACTTCGGGAGAATTTTCACATAATTCCATTGCTTGTTGAAAATATTTCGATGCCAGATCATTGTTTCCAAGTTCATTATAAGCATCACCAACACCTACTAAAGCCGAAACTTTTCCTGCATTGAGTCCAAATGCTTCCGATATTTCTAAAAAATCTAATGCAGATTTTAAACGGTAGCTAGAATTAGGACTAGAATCAGAAAATGCTTTTTTAAATTGCTCAATTTTCTTTATTTCATCCGGTTGTCCTAAGAATAAATAGGTCTTTTGCATAAACGTATACCTCTGTCTAATTAAACTTTTGATATTTATCACCCTATCAACAAAAAACTTTTTTCTACGCTCAGAGGTGATTTTTTTATCTTCTTCAAGACCTTTAATATATTCAAGAGTTAATTTCAAAATATCTACTGATTTCTGATCAAATTTAATTGATTGTTCATACTTACTAATACTATCATATAAGTCGGCAATCCCATTAAAAATATCTTGTTGCGCCAAATTTTTTTCTACAATATCTACAGGAGATTGAGTAACTACTTTCTCTCCAATAGTCAAAGCTTGCTGATAGTATGTTAGGGATTTTTCTAATTTTCCTATAGCTCTATAACCATCACCCAAATTAGACAAGGTATCTCGAAGTTCAATCTGAGTATTATTCTCCTGTCGGAATATTTTTGCAGCTTGTTCCAGTGCTGCTAATGCTGTTGATGATTCAGTCTGACCGGCAATTAGCAATAACGCTCGTCCTTGTTGAACAATTGCCCCTGTCTCCTTGGCAACTGCGACAGCTTCTTGATAATACTGGAGCGATTTGTTGGTTTGACGAAGATGCAAATAATTTGCGCCAAGCTTAATAAGAAGAGAGGGTTCATATTTACGAAGGATCTGCTTTTCTGCTGTAGAATTACTATTTTGTCTGACAATTACCAAGGCTTGTTCTAATAAATTTATTGCTTTGACTCGATCAGTGCCGCTGTAGATAGCAGCTAGGTTGTGTAGTACCCATACTTCTGTATCATGGTTTTTACTTTTTTGTGCATTTATCATACTTTCTTGATAGTATTTAGCAGCGCGATCATTATTTCCTAAAGCTATTTGATACTCTCTACCCAAATAGAAATTGACTCTTGCTTGCAAGTCAAAGTTATTAATAGCTTTGGCAATTTTTAGAGCTTCTTCATAGTAGGAAATAGCGCGTTTAGGTTCTTTTTCAGAATACAGGATTCCTAATGCAAGTAATGTTTTTCCTTTTAATTCAGGATTTTTGATAGTTTCAGCGATTTGCAATGCCTGTTCATAGTAAGTCATTGCCTTCTTTTCATCTTTCAAATTATAGTAAGCCCGACCAATTGATCTAAGTGACTCACCTGCTCCCAGGGAGTTATTCATTTGGCGATAAATCTTCAATGCCTGTTGAAAACTTTGTAAAGCCGCTTGAGATTGCTCATTAAACAGCAGTTCTTCACCTTTTTGCAGCAGTTTTTCTGCTTGATTTTTTTGATTATTTGGGTTTTGTGCCAATACCTGGTTAATTCTGGAGTTATTCAGCCCTAAGGCTTCATTTTTGCGTTGTTCTGTCGTTCTTGTCTGTGCAGTCAAGGTAGCTGGTATAATTTCCTTTGTTTTTGATTCAGCAACACCGACAGGGAAAGACAGGGAAAGCACCAAAGTTACAAGAGAAAGAGATTTAAAACGGTAATGCACGGTAAACACTCCTCTAAGCAGGGTGAGAATAGATTCCTGTATATGTATCTATATATCTCACACTTAGGGAGCTTATGCAAAAATTTGAGAAAAAATTTGAGATTTTTTCACGTCAACCGAATTTTATCGGGAGCATCCCAAATGTGTAAGTTGATTTTTTGGTTGAGTTCAAGACTTGAAGTGAACGAACCACAAAGGGACGAAGGAAAGGAAGGGAAGAGAGTTTGAGAGAGATTTTACAGTGGCTAAGTTTATTTTTTTAAAATTAGGATAGCTAAAATTGATATGACCGTCCAGGATAAAATGTAAATGGAGGTAAGGTTAATTCTACACCATCTACTAAACTCACACTTACCAAAAATTTCTCGTCCCAATTACCAACAACACGAGTAAATAAATAAGAATCACCCTGTTGTTGATTGATTTTTTGTTCTATTAAAATGCTAGTCTGATCACTTACTCGCAATTTTAAATGAGCAGGTAGGGTATTTTGTGCAGTTGTACCCAAAACTAATAATAATGTCCACGAAGGATCTGATTCAGATAATATTGGCCAAGTTACAGCATACAATCGCAGGGGAAATCCTGCCAACAACAAATCATGATAAGCACCCCGCGCTTGAGGGGGAATTTCTAAACCTCTGTTTTGGAGTTGGTTAGTAATTACTTGAAATTCCTCTACAGGACTCCGCAAGGCTGGTATGGGTGCTATATTAGGTAATAATTGCCAAGAAAGTTCTTCTCCTAATTCATCTAATTCATCCCATAACCACCGTCCTACATTTATCGCTGGTTGGGTTAGTAGTTGGAATAAATCTTTTAAACTATTTTGCAGTGAATGATTATGTTGTTGCTGCTGTAAATTATATAGCCAATTGAGTAATTGTATATTAGTAATTACTGCAATTCCTTGTTCCCAATTTAATACTTGCCAAAGTTGAATATTAGGTAATTGCAATTGTGGTAATAATGCCATTAATTCATTTTGCATTGACACTAAAGTTTGCATTCTTTGGTTATTAGTAACTGGTAAAGTAATGGCGTTTGGATCTAAACAACGCAAGTTTAATAATAAATAATTTGGTTCTTGTGTAAACCAACTCACTGGAATTTGATAAGTCCAATCTGTTTCAGGTTGTAAATTCGCTGCTGTTTGTTTTTCTATCAATTGTTGATAGGATAAAAAGCCGGAAACTATTGCTGTTTCTTGTTCTTCTAAAACTTCTATTAATACATAGAAATGGGCAATATATTCTGGTAATTCTACAACGGCTCTTGGTACAATTATTTGATCATCACCAAGACTATCATTAGTCAATAAGCAAACTTTAAATTTACCTACTTGCAAATTAGCAACAGCAGGAATAATATTAGCTATAGCTGGTTGAAATACTGTACATTTATCCTCATTAACAGTGAGAAAGTCTGCTCTTTGCGTCAACCATTCTTTAAAAGTAAATAACGCCAAAGTATTAAGATAAGTTGCCCATTGTTGAGATTCATTTTTAATTTTCAGGCTGTTTTCTACTGCTTGAGTAATCTGTTCAGGAGTAAGATTAATAGCAGTTATTGGTAAAAATTCAAATTCAAGTGACATTGGCTGATGATTATTTGTGAGATTATTTGTGAGATTATTTGTGAGATTATTTGACAAGTTCTTCATAGTTCCTCATTAACTGATGATATCATCTAAATAGCGGCAAAGACGCTGGTTAAAAAGACTGGTTTTGGGAGTGAGAGTTTTTGCTGTTTGTGCCTGAATTTCAGCAGCTTCAATTACATGATTAATTTGTTCATTGAGAGCAATATTAATTTTTTCTTCTAAGGTTTGTAAACTATCTGAGCGAGAATAATTTTTTGCTAATTCCATGACAGAATTACATAAGATTATTAAAAGCTCTTGTCGCACATCAGCACGAAAATCTTTTAACTTTAAAAAACGGGTAACAGCATCTTGAGCGCGTAATTCCACTTTTACCGCAATTTCTGTCATTGATAAATTTTGACAGTGAAATAACTGGAGTGCCAATAAAAACTTTTTAGCTTTATTTTGTTGTAATTGTTCTACTCTTCTTTGAGTAACTATTGCTAAAGCCTGTTCTAAACTAGCTATAAATTGTGGGCGATATAATTGCAAAAATTCTGTTTGTTCATCTTCATCATTTACTATTTGTGTCCTATTATGATAACCTGGAATTGCTTCATCATAGACATCTTCAGCAACAATATCTAAAGATTCTGCTGGTAAAGAACCACCCCGAACATAAATTCGATACCGGCGTAATTTTTCAGCGAGTTTTTGTAATTGTGTCATTACAGTTTCACTGCTGAGAAGTTCATTTGTTTTACTTTTTAAAAGAGTAGCAATAGCTTGTAATTGATGAGTTGTCGGTATAGTGCATCTTCCTCCTTGTTGTTGTAAACGAGCAGTTCTATAAATAGTATGATAACTTTCTAAAAGTTGTTGAGATTGGAGAATTTCACTAGCACTAAAACAGTGAAATTCTCTAAAAATTCGTTGTAACTGTTTAGGTTTTGTATCATTGAGAATTGCCCAATCACTAACTAAATAAATTCCACATTCTAAGAGAAATTGATTGAGTCTATGATTTTGTTTAACTCGTTTATTTGTCCAGGTTGTCAAATTGCTTTTTTCTGGGTCAAAACTGTGCAAAATTTGACGAGAAAAAGACTGATAATTACTAACAGGTTCTAGTTTACCATCATCATCGAGAACACACAGCAATAATTCACTACATTTAAAACCATGAACAGTCCCAAATTTAGCTTCTAATTGTAAACAAACTTGCTCAATTTCCCAAGATATAAAACAAAGTAGACAACGTTCTGCTAACAAACATCTATCAGCAGGTGCATTTTGGGATAATTGCAGTAGTTTTTTGTGAATTTCTACATCTGGGAGATCATCATTAACTGTAGCAGTGGGAAACATCTCCAGAAAAAACGCCTTAGCTGGAGTAATTTCCTGAATCTGTAGCCGTCCCGCCGCATCAATTTTCACTAACTGCCAATATCGTGATTTCAAACCCATAAATATTTGTACTTAACTATCTACAACAATATGATCTGACATTAATTCTTAACTCTCGACTCCCTGACCTTATGCAGTTTTAACAGGAAGACTCTCACTAAGCATAGTTAACGGGGAAATAGGATAGGATACTTATCAAAAAAAATATCCTACCTACAGAGGAGGGGAGGAAAAGTCGTTTTTGTCCACAGAAATTGGGTAAGCTGTTAGAAGATGTTTTAAAAGTCTAGTTTGGGCAACTAGAAATCGCCATAAACTTTTAAGACAACCTCTTACGCAATAGTTCGTTAACTTTAATTAAAATAGGACTTACGCACAAATTAAGGAATAACGAACCGCTCCAGGTACAGAGGACAGAGAGAAATGAGGGTTTCAGAGATATTTTGCGTAAGTCCTGTAAAACATAAACAATTTAAGCTTTTAAATAATGGGATTTTTAAATATCAAACATTTAAATCATTACCATCTTGCTGATTGACAATTAATCTTAAAACTGATAAAACTAAAATGATTAAAAATAATACCAAACCAATAGTACAAGCATAACTAATTTCTAAATTACCAAATGCTTGTTCATATAAATAATAAACAATTGTCTTGGAACTGTTGAGAGGTCCACCTTGAGTCATGATATAAACTTCTTCAAAAACTTTTGTAGCAGCAATGGAAGAAATTACAGCTACCAAAGCTAAATAAGGTTTCATTAATGGTAGAGTAATATCCCAATGTTTACGAATATTATCAGAACCATCAATAGCAGCAGCTTCATAAATATCAGCAGGAATAGATTGTAATCCCGCTAAATAAATTACCATGTAGTAGCCTAAACCTTTCCAAATTGTTACGGCCATGACACTAGCTAAAGAAATAGGAACAATTCCTAAAATTTTATCTGGACTTGTTAACCAGGGAATTCCTTCGGGAAAAATCCCTAGAGTTTTCAGAATTTGATTAAGTAGTCCGGTTTCTGCATACAACCATTTCCAGGCTATGCCCGCGACTACCATAGAAATTACAACTGGTGTATAATATGCCGTTCTAAACCAATTCATTCCCCGCAGTTTTTGATTCACCAAAATTGCTAAAACCAGGGGGAAAAATACTAAAATTGGGACAACACCAACTAAATACAAAAATGTATTTTCTAAAGTTAGCCAGAAAACGGTATCTTTCCCTAAACGCAGAAAATTTTTCCCACCTATCCACTGGGGTATATCTCCTATATTTTCATAGGTGGTAAAACTCAGGTAAAAGGCTTGAATTGCTGGGTAAAAAACTGTGAATGCTAAAATAATTAAAGCGGGTAATAAAAATAAATATGGTGTGATTTTCTGTTTAATTAAAATCCATTGTTTTGGCGTTAGTTCAAGCATATAATTAGTGGTAGATGTTGAATATTGATTTGTAGCTATATCGAGAGAATAGGAAATTAATTAAATCTAGGACTTATGCAAAATATCTCTCAAATCTTCCTGACTTCGTGTTCTTTGCTCCTTCGTGGTTCATTCCTAGCTCCTGTATAAGTCCTACAATGATTCTTTCCCTATTCTCTAAATAGAATTATGATTCTGGTTCTAATTCAATTATTTGATGTTTGCTAATTTTTATCTGTTCTGATAAAGTAGTCATCCAAGGTAAAGCTAGAAAAATTCCTGCTAAAACTAATAGGAATATAGAAAGTCCAAAAAGTTGATTTAAGGGAATTTCTAATACACCACGTAAAATCACTTCTCGCAAAGCGGAAACTATAGTAATTTCTACCGCTGCACCTACGGAAATACTTCGTTTTTGCAGATAATCAACTAACAACCGAAACAGTTCTACTAATATGAGAATAAACAAAATGTCAGATGTTACCTGTCGTATATTTAAGGGACGTAAAAACGATAAAAACATATCTCCTAGTCGAATCAACATGACACAAAATAAACCGACGCACAGGGAAATAACAATAATATCCTGAAATATCTCTAAATTACGAACAATTCTATCACGTTTAAACCAATTATTGACTTCTATAATTATCCACTTTGGCATGGTATTTCTCAGAAAATATAGATAAATCTATTTTAACGATTAACCATTAAACCAATCTTAATAGATTCTTATTTAATTTGGGAAAACCTTCTCATCTTAATTTTTTTTGCAATAAACAGGCGCAAAATCATACACCTTCATATTAGCACAAAAAGTCAAGATGTCAATACCCTACTAAAATCGTGGCACTATTGATAATATTCTCAATATTATTGAGAATGAACCCATATTTTTCTCAATAAACATAGAGATTACCTTTTTTTGCAAAAGACTGATTTGAAAAACTTATCATTCTCTTGCACCCAGGGACGAACAATGGACTAAGTTAAGAGTTAATAAAAACGCTTAAACAAATAAATAAAAAATCATAATTGACACACTACTTTATCCTTTAATTAGAAATTAAGCAGTATGTCAATTTAAAATATTGCAGGAGTAAAGGACTACCCCTGATTTAAACTCCCCAGGCCGGATTCGAACCAGCGACCAATCGATTAACAGTCGATCGCTCTACCACTGAGCTACTGAGGAAAGCTCTTAACTTTAATCATAATAAACCACAATTCAAATTAATGCAAGAGGTTTTGAAAAAATTTTTGAACTTTTTTTTGGCTGTTGGGAAAATATCCAGCCTTAAACACCCAAAACCCTTTCTATCGCTGAGGTTCAGAGTTTTTTGAATTTTGAAATTTACAATCCCATGCGGAGTTCTGCTAACCGTTCTCTGGCTTTAGCATCAATGACATTGGACAGAAATCTACTTTTAGGTTGTTTTTTTGACTGATACCTGTGACGCATTCTACATACTGTAGTTTCTACTTCACCACATAGTTGATGCGCTGACAACCATTCAGCACCATAACCCTGAACCGTTAACTGCTGCGCTCGATCTGATGTAGCGACAATCATGCGAGAAATTAAAGATTGGGCTATTTGGTGACGGAGAGACGCACAGGTTTTTTCTATATAGGTATCTGCGGTCTGGCCAAAATCCGTATAATAGACTGTTAAAAATTCTGTAATGGTTTCTCTGTTGCTAGGGGTGTTTTGATATTGAGCATCAAATATAACTTGAGTTTCGTAACCTTGGAATGCACTATAATTAGTCATTGCTGCCACTAACTCACCCCGTGCAGCTTCCAGCCCGACATAATCACGGGTTTTTTTCAAGCAAGGCCAAGAACCGATAATATTGTAGCCGTCTACTAATAGTACGGCTGGAACTATGGAGGAAGGCATGGTTTTTAATCACAATTATCTAGAGTTAACAAAAATCATTCATAAGACTTATAGTAAATGAAGCATTGCTTGTAACTTTATGTTACAAAAAATAAAAAATCCGGACTTGAGTCAAAATTCAACCTGAAGATAGAAGTCATAATTGGGAAAATGCCTATTAATATCAGGCTTGTTGCCATTCCTGATTCAGAGAAATCAATAATTTTTCTGAGTCTGGAAAAGCTTCTGTTTTACCATACTAAAAAACCAGATACCTCTACAGCATCCTGTATTGTGGTATCTGGTTATTAAAGGTTTGCTAAAAAGTGTTCTTGTGGGGTCTAGGAGAACGCAGTCAGAGGTCAGAAAGGGAATTTAAAAATTTTTTAGCGTCCTTCTTAATATTTATCTTGATTCTTGATGAGGATAAGATGAGTCTAGGATGAATGGTGATTTCCTTGCATTAATCTCTGTTTCAGACGTTGTCCTTCGCCGGTATCAACTAAACAACCCTGTTCCAATAAAAAAGCACCATCACAGTAATTTAACTCTTCTAAGCGATGAGTTACCCACAAAGCAGTAATTCCGCGACTTTTAACTAGATTACGCACACTAACCACTAAATCGAGTTGACTGTCTGGATCTAATAAAGCAGTGGGTTCATCTAATAATAACAGATGACAGTGACGAGCGATCGCCCCGGCAATTGCTACTCTTTGTTTTTGTCCACCAGAAAGGGCATAAATAGGTCGTCTCTGTAGAGACAGTAAATTTACTGCATCTAAAGCCTCTTCTACCCTAGCTTTAAGTACATTAGGTAGTAACTTTTCTCCTACCAATCCAAAAGCTACATCAGCACCAACCGTGGGCATAACTAGTTGATGATCAGGATTTTGGAACACAAAGCCTACGGGTGGTAAAACCATAACTTGCCCAGATTGAGGCGTTAATAGTCCTACTATTAATCTCAATAGAGTAGATTTACCGCTACCGTTTGTTCCCAAAAGCATCCAAAATTCCCCTTTAGGTACTTGCAGAGAGCAAGATTTGATCACCTGCTCTCCATTAGGCCAAAAGAAGTTTAAATTATTAACTTCGATGCCTACTGCTGTCATGTTTATACCTTACTTTCTTCAGCAGTAGTGAAAGCAGCAAAGCCGGGAGGCTTGCCGCTACTGGTAGTTGGACCATCCTTCTGCACAATCTGGACTCCTGAAATTTCACTGGCACGGACAGCAATTTTTTTTTCTGTTTTCCCTTCGCACTTGAGTTCCACAATATCAGGGTTTCCAGAACGCATGGCCGCTAAAATCAGTTGATAGACCGCTTCGGCATCCTCAGTAGACTTACGTTGTACTGATACAGGGAAGGCAGTATTTCTGATGCTTAAGTCGATGGTAAACATTTAGAACTAATCAATTTTCACTGTAGAACCCATTTTAGCGTCAGTTGTTAAGAATTTTCTTGGCTACTTTCCGGTATCTCCAAATCCCCAAATAAAATTTTTTTAGTCCACTAGCAAAATTAGAGATTTTCACCTATTATGATAGAAAGCGTAAAAAATTGTAAACTAGATTAATAATCTGGTTGACTTTATGTAAGAGGCCAATTTTCGCCATTTACATACGCATAATATCCGTACTTATAAAACATTTTGGAGATCTACTCTCATGACCATTGCAGTTGGACGCGCCCCCAGTAGAGGGTGGTTTGACGTATTAGACGACTGGTTAAAGCGCGATCGCTTTGTATTCGTAGGTTGGTCAGGAATATTACTA
>OMJF01000135.1 GCA_900299285.1 Anabaena sp. 54
ACTACAAAGTCTACCACAAGCCTTAGACGCTGCGATCGCCCCGACAGCAGAAACTTATAAAATCTTAATCTATCCATAAGCAAACCAGGAGAGAGGGTGGGGTAAAAGCCAGATTTTGGGCGAGCAGAGGAGTGGGGTGAAAATAAATCTCTATCTATTCCCAATATCAATCACCAATTTTATTAAGTTTTATATCATTTTACAATTTTGTAGTTTACGCTACAGATTTTTATGTTATTCTCAAATTCAAGGAGGTTAGCAAATAAATTATCAGTCAAAAACCATAGAAGTAATGCAATCGTATTTATTTAAAATAATGTGGAATTTTGTAGTTTACACTACAGATTTTTGTGTTATAGTATAAATCGAAAAGATAGTAGATTGTCGGTTAGTAAATAAACTACAGGGGGCAAATATTATGTCTATTCAAGAAAAATTCCGCACGCTCATGGTACGGGAACATCAACAAGTTAAAAACCGTCAACAATCTATGTTGATGCGTGCTGCACAAGAATTGGGACTCCATCAAGAAATAGCAGACTACTGGAATCCTATTCAAGGTAAAATAGATTTGACAACGCAAATGCTTTATGGACGTAGCCAAGCGACTATGAGCTAGTTATCTTCGGCATTAATGATGTAAAAAAAGCCACCTAAGAGGGTGGCTCAAGAAATTATTGCTTTTACTAATTCTCAGACATCTATTGAAGATTAGATATGCTTTATCTAATTATAGGGAAGTTACACGGAACTTCTCTACATTATTTACCACTAGATGTCTATTTTAATTAGCAATCGTAATACAAGAAGAATTCGTAAGGATGTGGACGCAATTGCATTTGCTTAACTTCGTTAGCAATCTTGTAATCAATCCAGTTTTGAATGAAATCTTCAGAGAAAACACCAGTTTCAGTTAAGAAAGCGTGATCATTTTCCAAAGCTTCCAAAGCCAATTCTAGAGAACCGGGAGTAGAAGGAATCTTAGACAATTCTTCTGGAGAAAGTTCATAGATATTTTTATCTAAGGGTTCACCAGGATGAATTTTATTTTTGATACCGTCAATACCAGCACAAAGCATAGCCGCAAAAGCCAAGTAAGGGTTAGAAGTAGCGTCTGGACAACGGAATTCTAAACGCTTGGCTTTGGGGTTATCTCCAGAAAGAGGAATGCGGACGGAAGCAGAACGATTACCTTGGGAGTAAGCTAAGTTTACAGGTGCTTCATAACCAGGTACAAGACGCTTGTAAGAATTTGTAGTGGGGTTAGTGATTGCCAACAATGCTGGAGCGTGTTTGAGAATACCACCAATGTAGTAAAGTCCCATTTCACTCATACCAGCGTACTGATCACCTGCAAATAAAGGTTGTCCATTTTTCCAGATAGACTGGTGACAGTGCATACCAGAACCATTATCACCAAAAATGGGTTTAGGCATAAAGGTGACAGTTTTGCCATATTTTCTAGCAACATTCTTAATGACATATTTGTAAGTCATTAACCAGTCAGCAGCTTCAATTAACTTACCAAAACGGAAACCAAGTTCGCACTGACCACCAGTAGCCACCTCATGGTGTTGTTTTTCAATAGGTACATCACAACCTTTCATTATCAGCAGCATTTCTGTCCGCATATCTTGAAAGCTGTCTGTGGGTGGTACGGGGAAGTAACCCTCCTTAACGCGGGTTTTGTAACCCAGGTTAGGTTTTTCTTCTCTACCAGTATTCCAGCGACCTTCTACAGAATCTACATAATAGTAACCTGAGTTAGTGGTTTGGTCGTAGCGGACATCATCAAAAATGAAAAATTCCGCTTCAGGACCAAAGAAAGCTGTATCACCAAGTCCCGTAGAAGCTAAGTAGTCTATAGCTTTTTGGGCAATAACCCGGGGACAACGGTTATACCACTGTCCTGTGCGAGGTTCTTTAATACTACAAATGATACTTAGAGTTGGTTCTTTCATGAAGGGATCGATCCAAGCAGTGTTGGCATCGAGTACCATTGTCATGTCAGATTCTTCAATACCCTTCCAACCTCGAATACTAGAACCGTCGAAGGGAACACCGTCAGAGAAAGAACTTTCATCAATTTGGTCTTGGTACATGGTCAAATGCTGCCAAGTTCCCAGTGTATCAATGAATTTCAGATCAATCATCTGAATTTTTTCGTCTTGAATCTTCTTCAAGATTTCTTTTGGGGTTGCCATTTTTACTTTACTCCTTCTGTAGCCAATTACCTAATATAAACCCAAACCATGATAGGTCTTCTGCTATATAAAACCTAGACAAGGCTAGACTTTACTTTCTACTTCAACAGGAGCATGGGAGCGATTATCCCTCAGTAGACTTACACGCCTTAGCCAGACGCGATAACATGATTGCTCACCTTGTTGCGCTAAACCAAGTTGTCACACACTACCTGAAATATCGTAAATAGTTAACTTGACATCATTTTTGTCATGTTGGTTACAGATTGTCTCGATTACAGGTTATGTTAACCTTTCTTTCGTAATTTGTACAAAACTATAAACTTCATCATCAGGGGTCAACTTTGGCATAAAATCCTTAAGTAGCAGATGGATAGTTTTGTGCCAAAGTCTATTTTATGCGAATTGGCACGAAATTTTATTGGTGCGTAATTGCAGCCAATTTAATATCAAACCATAAATAGTTGACAATTGGGAGAAAAAAATGCGCGATGCCGTTACAACTTTAATTAAGAATTATGACGTAACTGGTCGTTATTTTGACCGGAACGCCATTGATAGTCTCAAATCTTACTTTGAGAGTGGAACAGCCAGAATACAAGCCGCAGCCGCAATTAATGCTAATGCAGCCGCAATTGTTAAACAAGCCGGTGCAAAGTTATTTGAACAGTTACCGGAATTAATTCGTCCCGGTGGTAATGCTTATACAACTCGTCGTTTTGCGGCTTGTTTACGGGATATGGACTATTATCTGCGCTATGCTACCTATGCGTTAGTTGCGGGTAATATGAATGTACTTGACGAGCGTGTATTACAAGGACTACGGGAAACTTACAATTCTTTGGGTGTACCCATTGGTTCAACAGTACAAGGTATCCAAATTATGAAGGATCTTGTTAAGGAACAAGTAGCAGTTGCGGGTATTACCAATGCTGCTTTTGTAGATGAGCCTTTTGATTATATCACTCGTGAATTGAGTGAGATTGATATTTAGGACTTAATTAATTGTTAGGGGTAATTCCTATTACCCCTAGATTTGATTTCCCGCAACGTCACCAAGCTACTAGTTCGTAGGTTGGCTTGAGAAACAAAACCCAACATTAGACTTGTTGTGAAAATTAAATGTGCGTTTCCTAGAACCCTTGTAGGGACTTCTATAATTAATTACCACCATAATCATAATGTATAATAAAATAATTTATTGGCAGTCCATTTTAATATAACAGGATATATAATATGAATACTGGTACAAAAGTGTGTAACTAAAAATCCAATTATTGCTATTAAAATTGTATGAATCCAGAAATCATTGTATTAATCAAAACTGTTCTGCATATATTACAAGTGAATATGCGGTGGATGACATGGAATTTATTTTTAGCTTTTATTCCCTTGGCTTTAAGTGTTTGGTTATTTCGTAATCAACGTAGTCGTTCTTGGTTGCGGTGGCCAGTATCCCTGACTTTTTACGCTTTTTTACCAAACGCACCTTATTTATTAACTGATGTTATTCACTTAATACATGATATTCGCACAGTCCAGTCAATATGGATGATTACATTAGTCTTAATTCCTGTTTATTTTGTAGTAATTTTCTCCGGTTTTGCAGCCTATGTTATATCATTAATAAACCTGGGTTATTATTTACATCGCATTGATAAAAGTAAATGGATTTTTCCCATTGAGTTAATTACTCACGCCCTTTGTGCTGTCGGTATTTATTGGGGGAGATTTTTGCGTTTTAATAGTTGGGATTTTGTTACTCAACCAGATGAAATAATTACAAAAGGTGTGGAGGAAATTCTTGGTAAAGAACCATTAATTGTCATTACACTCACTTTTATCATTCTTTGCGGTTTACATTGGTTGGTGAAAAAAATTATTTTGAATTTTGTTGATAAAGGTTTTGATCCACGTGATAAAATTCGGGTTCATCATTTTCATAGATTTTAATTGACGTGATAAAATTCGTCGTTTTAATAGATAATATTCTAGATGAATTCTAGATGAATAAAATCTTCAATTCGGAGATAAGGTAAAATTGGTTAAACAAAGATTAGATACATTATTAGTTGATTTGGGATTGTCTCCTTCTCGTCAACAAGCACAAAGACTTATTCAAGCTGGAGAAGTAACTGTAAATCAACAAATAATTGATAAGGTGGGAACTGAGGTTGATATTACCGCACAAATTTTAATTAAGCAACGTCCTCTTTTTGTTTCCCGTGGCGGAGAAAAATTGGCTAAAGCTTTAGCACAATTTGCGATTTCTGTAAGGGGAAGAATTTGTTTAGATGGTGGAATTTCTACTGGAGGTTTTACAGATTGTTTGTTAAAATCTGGTGCGAAACAAGTTTATGGAATTGATGTCGGTTATGGACAAGTTGACTGGAAAATCAGAAATGATCAAAGGGTAATTTTAAGGGAACGCACGAATTTACGTCAATTACAACCACAGGAATTATATCCTCAAGATGCTATATTTCCTGATTTAATAGTTGTGGATGTTTCGTTTATTTCTCTCACTAAAATTTTACCTGCTGTCTGGGGATTAACACAACCTCCCAGAGAGGCTGTATTGCTGGTAAAACCTCAATTTGAAGTCGGGAAGTCTCGCATAGGGAAAAAAGGCGTTGTGCGTGATGCTGATGACCAAGCAGATGGGATTTTTCAGGTGATGCAAAAGGCTTTAGAATTAGGTTGGAAATATAAAGGTTTAACTCATTCTCCCATAACTGGACCTGCGGGAAATGTTGAATATCTTTTGTGGTTAAAAATGGAAAGTGATATTATACCACCAAGTTTAGCAACTATTCAAAACATTACTAAACAGGTAATTCAGGAGTTTGTCAAAAAATAATTAGTAATTAAATTTTACAGTCTTTCTGTAAATACAATTATAAATTCTGTAACTTTGTCAGTTATTAATGTAGTGTTATACATTCATAATGTAACGCTATACATTCATAATGTAATCAAATCAAGTAAGAATAAATTTTAAAAAACTAATAATGTAACTTTTTTACCAACTAATGCAAAGCTAAACAATAGCATTGTTGCAAATTATATAAAAATCTAAATAAACTCATTTAGTATATAAATCTCCAACTTTTTCGATAAGTCGGAGATTTGAATATCTATTTTTTTTGAAGTGTAGCTATTTAAATTAAATATCGTAAATCAAACACTCTAAAGCGTCTGGATAAATTTCACAATAGTCTTCTAAGCTTGTTTTTCGGTGTTTTGCTTGTTTTTGATGGGCTTTTTCTATTTGCAATTTTTCAACAATATCCCAAGCTACTGCACAATTAGCAGAATTATTACCATTTTCTTCGCAAGTTGTTCTGGCTTTAACAATAGCTTCAAAAATTGCTTCTTCAATGGGTTTTTTACCATTAATAACTTCGTTTAGAAATGTCATGATCAGATTACCTTTTTTTGAGAAAAATAAAAGTTGATTAAGAACTTTAATGATTACTAATGAATAATTTTTACTTGCGTTTACATAAAAAAACGCAAATAAATATAGGAATCTGATTAAATTTTTGAAAAGGTATGTACGCTACGTTAGACAGCGTCACACATCAAACTTTTGACATTCTATTCAAAAATAAAATAGTAGTCCTATGCAATTATTCAAAGTTAGTAAACTCTTTTTAAGATTAACAATTCAAATATTTATTTTTAGTTAATTTATATACTTTTTTATCCTATGATGATATAATCCTGACTTACTTATTAACAAGTAATAATTTATCAATGCTAAAGTATGAAATAATTAAAATATTTGACAATAGCTTTGTGGTTTCGTCGTCAATTTGATTTTTAGTAGTAGATATTGCAATAGTGTTAAAATGTCAACTATGGTTTATTTGTAGTTTTTGAGTTGTGATTTTAGAAAACTATAACCCTGCTACATTAGTCCTCTCTTGATACTCTTTTTTGGTGAAGGTATGATGACAAGAATAATTTATTTTTTGGAAGTCTTTGAGAAAAATTTTGTGTAGATGATATTTATTATATCAAAACTGGTTAAAATAAAAGAAACATTGATTGTAGTTTTAGGATGATACCAGAATCAAATATTGAAGATGTTCAAGAACCAATTTCCAGCGCACCACCAGAAGTAAAGCAAATTATTGAAAGAGTATGGAGATTAGAGAAAAGTAGATTAGATAGAAAAAGCAAAGGCCATATTAATGATGATATTCTCGCAATTGTTAAGGAAGCAGTGCAATGAGACTAACTTCTATTAAATTATGTAATTTTCGTTCCTTTTATGGAAAAACTCCAGAGATAATTTTAGCTAATGGAGATATTCGCAATACAACGATGATTTATGGTAGTAATGGAGCAGGTAAAACTAGTATTTTGAATGGGTTTACTTGGGTTTTATATGAGAAATTTAGTGCTGCTTTTGCGTCAACTGAACAGTTAGTAAATAAACGTGCGATCGCAGAATCTCAACCTGGTCAACCTGTGGAATGTTCAGTAGAAATTGGTTGGGAACATGAAAATATGCGCTATCGTGCTAAACGTGGTTGTCGAGTCTATAAAAACCAAAGTGATTTAATAGAAACTGGTAAAACGCAGTTAACTATGTGGTTAGGTGGAGATGATGGTCAATGGAAAATTCCTAATCAGTTACCAGAGGAAATAATTACCCAAATTCTACCATTAAGTTTACATCAATATTTTTTCTTTGACGGTGAACGTATTGAGGAAATTGTGCGTTCTCATAATAAAGCGGAAATTGCAGAAGCAATTAGAATTTTTTTAGGTGTGGAAGTGATTGAACTTTCTATTAAACACTTAAAAGAAGCAAAAAAGTCTTTAGAAACTGAGTTTAAAAATATTGGTGACTCAGAAACTAAACAGTTATTAACCAAGCAACAAAAGCAAGAATTAGAAATTGAAACCATCAATCAACGTCAAACGGAAATAAATCAAGAGTTAGAATATCAACAGGTATTTAAAAAGGAAGTCAGTAATAAACTAAGAGAGTTGAGTGCTGTCAAGGAATTACAGGAAAAAAGGCAAAATTTAGAATCGCAAAGAGATAGCTTACGATCAGAATTGAAGAAAACACGGGAGAATTTAAAAAAAGTTATTTCCGCACGGGGTTATACTGTTTTGCTAACAGAAACAACCGCTAAATTTCGGGAAATATTTACAGATTTAAAAAAACGTGGTGAATTAACAGCAGGGATTTCGCGGGAATTTGTCAATGATTTACTAAATACTGGACGTTGTATTTGTGGTGCAGATTTAAGGGAAGGAACTCATACTCATTTTCATGTGAAGAACCTCATGCGAAAAGCCGGTTCTTCTACCGTAGAAGAAACCGCAATTAGAATGAGCGCACAAGTTGATGAAATTGATAAACAAGCTGTTGCTTTTTGGGAAGAAGCGGACAGGGAACAATTAAGAATTAAACAGTTGAGGGAAAATCTCAATCAAGTCGAGTTGGAATTAACAACTATTGAAGAACAATTACGAAAAGATCCCAATGAGGAAATTAGTAATTTACAAAAACGTCTGGATGAAATTGAGTCTAAAATTGATGAATTAAATCGGGAACAAGGTGCAAATCATCAGGAACTTTCTCACTTAAAAATAAGTATGGATACTTTGATCAAACAAATATCTAAGCAAAAACAAAATGAGGAAAAACAATCTTTAGCACAACGTCGTATTAATGCTACTCAGGATGCTATTGAACGATTGTCAGAAGTGAAAAACCGTCAAGAAAATCAGTTTCGTCTGCAATTGGAACAGAGAGTACAGGAAATATTTTCAGAGATTTCTTTTACTCCCTATATTCCTAAAATTAGCGAAAACTATGAATTAAGTTTGGTGGAAAATACCACCGGAATTGAAGCACCAGTCGCAGCTTCTACGGGGGAAAATCAAATTCTCAGTCTGTCTTTTATCGCTAGTATTATTGATAAAGTCCGTGACTGGAGTGAGAAGAAAAAAATGATGATGGTTCCCGATAGTAGCACTTTTCCCATTGTTATGGATTCCCCTTTTGGGAGTTTAGATGCTAATTCCCGTCGTCACATTGCGCGGACTATTCCTAAGTTAGCAAATCAGTTGGTTGTGTTGGTAACTAAAACTCAATGGAGGGTAGAAGTTGAGGAGGAAATTGTTGATAAAATTGGCAAGGAATATGTTCTGGTTTATTATTCTTCTAAGCCTAATTGTGAACAGGATTTTATTGAGTTACACGGGGAAAGATATTCTTTGGTGCGACAGAGTTTGAATGGTTTTGAATATACGGAAATTGTTGAGGTTGAATAAAGAATTTTTGTTTCGCGCCAAGTCGCAAAGGAGGAAAAAAGTTATGGTTGTTAGTTCTTTAAGTTTGGTTACTGATACTTGGGTAAAGGTAAGTTGGGATGAATTTCTGGAAGTTGCTGAACATTCTGATTATCAGCAAGGAAGATTTTATTTTTCTGAAAATTATATGAGGGTAGAAATGTTACCAGTTGGTTTTCGTCATGGCCGTTATAATTCTATTGTTTCTAAGGTGGTGAGTTTATTTGCTACTCTCAAAAATATTAAAATTATTGAAGCTACTAATACCAGCTTTAGAAAAATAGGTGAAAGTGAATGTCAACCTGATTTAGCTTTTTATATTGGGGATAAAATCAAATTTCCACCTTTGAATAATTCTCCTGTCAATATTAATGAGTTAGCAGCACCAACTCTAGTTGTAGAAGTTGCTGCTTCTTCTATTAATGATGATTTGGGTTTTAAGCGATTACTTTATGAACGGTTGGGGGTAAAAGAATATTGGGTAATGAATGCTAATAATAATGATATTATTGCTTTTGAAATTATTGACGGTGGGAGTATAAGAATTGAGGAGTCCAAGGTTTTACCAGGTTTACAAATATCTACTGTTATAGAAGCTATTCAACGTAGTTTAACTCAAGATGATGGTGAAGTTAATCGCTGGTTGTTGCAAATTTTTAGTTAATTTATTTTACACAAAATTAGGAGGTAAATGTTATGGTTGCTAATTTGGAGAAAAGTTATATGAGTCCTCTGGAGTATTTGGAGTGGGAGGAACAGCAAGATATTAAATATGAATATATCAATGGTGAAGTTTTTGCTATGACTGGGGGAACTATTCCCCATACTACTATTGCTTTAAATTTAGCTTCTGGGTTAAAAAATCATTTGCGAGGTGGTAATTGTCGTCCTTTTATGGCAGATGCTAAAGTGGGTATATCGGAAAATGGTCCGTTTATTTATCCTGATGTTGTTGTTAGTTGTCACCCTAAAGATAAAAAAGCACTTAAGTTTATTCAATTTCCTAGTTTAGTCGTTGAGGTGCTTTCTCCGACTACGGAAGCTTATGATAGGGGGGGTAAGTTTCAGTTATATAGACGGATTCCAACTTTGCAGGAATATGTTTTAATTAGTGCTGATAAGATAGGTTTGGATTGTTTTCGGTTAAATGATAGGGGTTTATGGGAGTTACATCCTTTTGTTGAGGGTGATGAGGTATATTTGGTTAGTGTTGGTTTTAGGTTTCCCCTTTCTCTGGTTTATGAGGATGTTTTTTGATTCTTTGTTTCGCGCAAGTTATGAAAGAATGAACCACGAAGCAGCGAAGGACTCTAAGGAAAGAGGGTTTCAGAGATATTTTGCGTAGGTCTTATTGATTTTTTTCTCTCGCAGAGGCGCAGAGGCGCGGAGACGAGGGTGATTGTGTGGTATTAGTAAGTTAGCGTTGGTTTATGATGTTAAGGGTGTGTATTTTATAATTATGGCGGAAACTGGTAGAATCAGGGTTGCTAAGGATAAAGCTGATTTGGTGAAAAGTTTAACTTCTGCTGATGGGGGAACTAGTCCTTTTCAGACTTTCGCTGATGTGATTGTTTTTGCTGCTGCTTTGGGTGTAAAGTATAAAAAGCGTATTCCTTTGGGGGAAATTTCTAAACGTGAACCATCACCAATTCGTTTAGAATATTTCGCTACAATGGGACATGATATATTAATTAAATTATTGGGAATTACAGAAACTCAAGATATTATTATTTTGTCTCCCCATGAGGAAGAATACGAAAAACAACGTAATGGAATTTTTGAAGAATATGCTAATGGTGGACTAGAAATATTACAAAATGAGTTAAGAGGTGCAGTAAATTATTCTGAGCGGATTTTACTATTTCTCAGTTATGAAAGAGCAAATAATCCAAAAGAAGAAGAGGAATTTGATTTAACTAAATTCCTCAGTTGAGTTAGGGTATATTTAATAGGAAGAGTTATCTGTCCATCTTAATTCATATTTAATTTTTTTAACTGCATCTGTTACTGCATTTGCACCTGTAGATAGTTTATAACGCTTATTTGGATTTTTTGGATTAGGATCTATTCTGATTAAAGTATTTTCCCAAATTGTATTATCTCTTGTCCAACCTATTTTTGCAAGTTGCGAAACTTTTGTTTCATCAAAATAATTACTGTCTTTGTTGTAAGTTAAATGTAGTAGTCTAGCCAAAACTTCCAGTCCCACACTGACACCCAATAGACATTCATCCTTGAATTTCCTGATCTCAGCAACAGTCAAATCTTCTGCTTTTTTTACAGAAATATATCTAGTATTACTACATTCATAAAAAAAACCATTGAGACAATTAGCCAGGGAGTTAGACGATATCACTACATCATAGTCGCTAAGTTCAGCTTCGGGATTATTAGTAAAAGCACAACTTACAGCCCTAGCTATGTAGTTATTTGTGTAAATAAATCCCTTGGTAACACGAGGATTATCATGAACCTTATCTGTCTTTTTATGAAATATGTGTACTTGTTCTACCAATTTTTTAGTGATACCAACACGACCTTCAGATACACCAAATGACAATAGCAAAGCTTTATCTAGTTGTTTTGTTTGAGCCATATCTCGAAAATCTTTTTTACACTGATCAATATCTCCCTCTAAAACCAATGTAATTGGAAAATCATCATCACTAATTAAGTCACTTAGATCACCTTCAATTAATTTCTGAATAGCACTCTTACGATGTTGACCATCTGTAATCTCTAACTTTACTCCACGAGGGATTACAACTAAACAAATACCTCTCCCAAATTCAAGAATATTTATTTTTCCTAGAGCTACATTTGCTGTCAATGTCCCTAAAATCCAAGGTTTCCCTTTTTGCGCTTGTTCGATAATATAATTTTTGATCTCGTCAGCATGGCCTGGTATTTCTGGGCGTTGTCTACCTGAATCAGGATCATTCTCAGTAGCAGGTTTGATTACCAAAAGTGCAGGAAAATCTCCGGGGGGTATATTAATTTGTAGCATTTGTCGCTTACCGTGGCGCAAAATCAACCCTGGATAACAGCGTTCACGATGGTATTTAGAAAAGAATGGTTCTATAAATGAGCTAAACTGAGCTTTTACTTCAGGAGTAATATCGTTGTTATTTTCTTCGTTCAATTGAGTCATATCAACCCCGTATACCAAACTATATTAAAAATATAGTAAACAACAATAGTGATATTAAGCATCAGTATAAAATCCAGAGCGATGTTACTAGCTAACTTGCTTAACTCAGTATAACTGGTAGTCCTACATCTTGCGGTTTGACAAACTTACCATCAAAACCTATAGTTTGTTCTTCTATAGTCCTAGCATTAGCTAAAGCTTTACGTAAAGCAGTAATTTCCATTTTTTCAGTCATTCCCCCCAAAATATAAATCAATAATTTCACAGCTAAATCTTTTCCTACGACTTGCACCCGCTTTTTATTGGGATCATATAAAACCCCATACCATAAAGATTGAGGATATTCCATACCACTAAAACCCCCTTGACGATCAAATTTTTCTAGCTTTTTAAAAATATCTGTCAAAGCAAAATCTTTTTTAAATACCAAATTTCCCAAAGCTTGTGCTAAAGCAATTTGAGAAACTGGACGAAATAACATATTTCCCTCACCCCCGTCTTTTTCAAAATGGAAACGACGTAAAACTGTTGTCTCTTCATGTTCCAATATTTTATAACTGGGAAGATTGGCTAAATGATCAAAAAGTAGCCTAAAATCTGCAATTCCTTCCTGAATTTCTTCACTTTCTGGACGCATGGGAATTAACCCTTTTTCTAAAGGTTTCCAGTGAGGGAACTTTTGCCCTAAATACCTTTCTGACATATCTTGTAAGGCTTGTAGCGTGGTTAAAACTGTAGAATTAGCGGCTACTGTGGCACTATTCCAATTAACACGAGAATTGCGATTTGGCTTTTGTTCTAAAAGTGGATGGGTAACGGCAATTTTTCGTGCTACAATGGCAAAACCATCATCTTCATTTAATTGTGCTAACTGACCTTTACTTAAAGGTGCAGCCATCAAATTTACATGAACAAAAATTGATCTTATGCGTCGTTTTGCTTCTGTATGAGTTTCTCCAGCATTTACCGCACAAATAAATTCAATGCCAATTTTTTCTTTAGATAATGTTTGTAAATAGCTAGGTTCTATTTGGTATTTATCTATCAAATCAGATAAAGTAATAAAACTTTCATCAGCAGTTTTATCTTTTTTATAACGTTGGAGTTTACCAGATTTAATTAATTCTATTAAACCCTGTACACCCATTAATCTATGTTGACCATCTAAAGCATAAATTGTCACATTTTCTTCAGAAATATTCAGTAAACCGACTTTACCATCTTTATCTAAGGGTATAAAATCAGTGGTCGCTTTTTTAGCCCGTCCTTGACTATCCCACTCCGCTGCTTTAGGGTTATCCACCCAAGGTTGATTAATTACGACCAAAACAGCGGGAAATTTATGATTTTTTCTCGCTGCTAAATACTGTACTAACGGTGCTTGACGCGACCAGTCAACAGGACGTTGTTGAATTTCATCAATGCTATCAGCATCAATTTCAATATTTTCCGTATCTGGATTGTACTTTTTTTGCAGCAGGGGTAAACCTGACGCAAAATGCACCCGTCCCGCGAACCATTCCAAGGTGACAGAACCTATATAAGCCTCTGTACCACCCATTTCGGTCTTTTGGACAAGAATTTGGTCTTTTTTCTCTAAAAACCTCTCTAGTAGTAAAGCTAATACCTGTTTATCGTTATTTTCCCGTTCTAGATACTCATTAGCGAGTTGATTATTTAGTGTGTTTGTATTATCATTCATGTTAGTTTTTAAAAACTTATTGACTAATTGTTGCTTTATTATCCAAAAAAATGGATACTAATGATGTGATTTTTAAAAATATTATGTTGCACTCATAACTCTGTTTATATATATACTAAATAATTCCAGTTTGCTACAGGGAAGTATTGATTTTAGGTTCATGTATCTACAAGTAGGGGAAAAATGACTTATTCACAACAACCAGAAAATAAAAATCAGCAAAATCGTACAGTACCAGAGTTAGTGGCGTATATCCAAGCTTTGACTACAGAAATTCAAGAATTGTATTGTTTAGATGAGATACCTTGGGTGGTAGGCTATTCAGGGGGAAAAGACAGCACTGCTACTTTACAGCTTATTTGGACTGCAATTTCTGGACTCCCACCAGAAAAAAGAACTAAAAAAATATATGTCATTACTACAGACACACTTGTAGAAAATCCTATTATTGCGGCTTGGGTACGTAATTCGTTAGAACAAATGAAATTTGAGTCACAAAAGCAAGGATTACCATTTGAACCCCATTTATTAAGTCCAGATTTTAAAGAAACATTTTGGGTAGGTTTAATTGGTAAGGGTTATCCAGCCCCAAGAGGAAAATTTCGTTGGTGTACAGAACGTCTTAAAATTAATCCTTCTAATCGGTTTATTCGTGATGTTGTTCGTAATAATGGAGAAGCAATTGTTGTATTAGGAACGCGCAAAGCTGAGAGCTTAAAACGCGCCCATAGAATGAAAAAGTTAGAAGCCCAGAGAGTAAGAGATCACCTAAGTCCTAATATGAATTTACCAAACTCTTTAGTTTATAGTCCTATTGAAGATTGGGAAAATGATGATGTATGGATTTATTTAATGCAATGGGAAAATCCATGGAAATACAGTAATAAAGAATTATTTGCTATTTATAGAGGTGCATCTGCTGATAATGAATGTCCTTTAGTTGTTGATACAACTACTCCCAGTTGTGGAAGTTCCCGTTTTGGTTGCTGGGTTTGTACTCTTGTTAGTCAAGATAAATCATTAACAGCAATGATTCAAAATGATGAAGAAAAAGAATGGATGCAACCATTATTAGATTTTCGCAAAGAATTAGATTTGGAAGAGAACCGTAACCGGAGAGATTTTCGCCGTAGACGTGGAGGTGTCCAACTGTATGAACGTAATTTAGAAGGTGAAGTATCTATTGAACCTATTCCTGGTCCATATCTTAAAGAAGCGCGGGAAGATTTTTTAAGAAAGCTGCTAAAAGTTGAAAAGCAAATTCGTCAAACAGCACCAGAAAATATGCGTGACATCACCCTACTTACCATAGAAGAATTAAGTGAAATTCGCCGAATCTGGTTAGAAGAAAGACACGAATTTGATGATAGTTTACCCCGAATATATGAAGAGGTAACAGGAGAAGTATTTAAAGATCCGCGTCCTGGTGCAGATCAAAGTATACTTGGTAGTGATGAATGGGGAGTATTAGAAGAAATCTGTGAAGGTGACGGAATGCACTTAGAATTAATGGCCAGACTATTAGATACAGAAAGACAATTTAAGAAAAAAACTCGCCGTGTGGGTATTTACGAAAGCCTGGAAAAATGCTTTGATACAAGTTCCCGTTCTCCAGAAGTAGCCATTAGAAATGCCCATTTAAAAAGAGATTTACGACAAGCAGCATTAGAAGGTGATGTTATCACAATTCGGGAAAAGTTCAAACAATTAACATTAGCAGATACCCCAGAAAAACAAGAGAGTAAACCACAAACTTGGGCTAACTTTAAATATGCAAAGAAGGATGATAATATGGAATAAAATAACGGGTGGTGAGAATCAGAATTAGGGGAGGTTGGAAACCGCGTCTACACAAGGAAAACCTGCCGGCGCGGGTTAAGAAAATATCAATTTTTACGGATCAAAAAATATATGAGGGCAAATTTCACGCAATTGTATTTACATTATGTTTGGGCAACTTATGATAGATTGCTGTTAATTACACCAGAAATTCAGAAATTAGTTTATGCAGCAATTATTAAAGATTGTGAGGAATTAAAATGTACAGTAATTGCCATTGGGGGAATTGAGGATCATATTCATCTTTTAACAGGATTTCCCACAACTGTTAGCGTATCTGAGATAATCAAACAAGTAAAAGGAAGTTCTTCTCATTTTATTAATCATGAAATTAAACCAAGGGAATTTTTTAAATGGCAAGGGAGTTATGGTGCATTTACAGTCAGTTATGATGCTATAGATAATGTAGCTAATTACATCAGAAATCAAGAAACACACCATAAACAAAAATCACTTATTTCTACATGGGAACTAACCCCGGAAACGAAAAGCTATGATTATGATAAACAATAAAGACCCGGCGATTAGAAATCGCGGTGATCAAAACAATAAAGACCCGGCGATTAGAAATCGCGG
>OMJF01000136.1 GCA_900299285.1 Anabaena sp. 54
AATTTTTGCCAAGCAGAAGCATATTCAGGCTTGGGCGGCAACTTAGAAATATTAGCAATACGTTCTTTGTTACGCTCATTCCAATAATCTCGAATTTCTTCTGCTTGCTGCACAACTATTTGATACTCTGACTCTACTTCTTCGTAGTGAGCATCAATATAAGAGATGGCTACATCAAACTGCTCATCAGTTAGATAGAATTGATGGCGGATTAAATGACGAGGGTAATTTGCGTGAATGTAGTCCATTATTTGATACAAGGTTATTCTTGTGCCAGAAATTGTTAAGCCACGCTCTGTTCGAGTAATTGCGGGTTCATTATCATGATACAGTGGCATACTGTTGATTAGCTCCAAATGAAATTTAGTGGTCGCTCTTTTCTGATCATATAACCCCGAACTCTGCTTGGTTCATCCATAAAAATATAGTGGGTTACATTTCATGCTTCGCACTCTACAAGAGCGGCGATCGCACTATTTAAAAGTAAATTGTACAATGTTTGAGAAAACATGATACTTTTTGCCATTCTTATCTTCTACTATTTCTCCTTGGCCGAAGGTTGTTTTCTCGAAACGTCCAGGGGATGGTAACGATAACCATACTTCTCCACACTTATACCATTTGTGGGGTGTCAATCCTGTAGGGTCTGGTTCATTTTTTTTGTAAAAACAGTTTTTTTTCGTCACTGGAACAAAACAGGCTTGTGAACTTACTGTACCACCCAAAAGATATAAACTAGTAAAACTACTTGCTATTGAAGGAGTAACACGATAAGCTGATGTTCCGTCAATCCTGGCGTAACGTTCACAGCGATAAATTGTTTTGGCTTGAGCATTGCCAACATTCCAACCTAAGAGAGAAACTATAAAAGTGGTAGCCATGAATAATTTATAGAACTTGTTCATTGTGATTTCCTTTCGTAGTGATATTTACCTTCTATTGATTAGTAAAACCTAAGAGAGTTTTTGCAAACCAAGATGTCCTAATCTAAAACAATACTAGTTTCTGTCATAAAGGCACGATAACGACTTCCGTTAGGAACTTCAATAATTTCACCGTAGCCTTCTCCTAGACAAAAATTGAAGGGATCACTTGGAGATTTTTTACATTTACCGCATTCTAGCCAGCCATCTCCAGTATTATGATTGTATCTACATTTTTTGTTAGAAACTGGAATGAAACAACTCATTAAACTTGGACTATTTGGAGCTTTGCCAAAACTCCCCTGAAGTTCAGGAGAAATACGATATCGCCATTGACCATTTATTGTTTTATAACTTTCACATTTATAACTTTTTTGCTTGGCTGCAACAGGAGTGCTGTGAATATTCCACACAAATATAGAAACTATAGCGGTGGTGGTCATCAGTAATTTATGCAGTTTTTTCATGGTAATGTCCTTAATTATTAAAACCTAAAAGATAGTTTTTGCAAATGAACAGACAAGAAAAATTTATAGACGTTAGGTTGGAGTGAAGAAAAATCCTATGTCACCCAACCTAAAGGCGATCGCACTATTTAAAATCCGAATCACAGAATGAGAGCTTAGGCGCTTAGATAAAGAAGCTACTAACAGCAATATTACCCAAAGCTGGTAATGTACCAGTGTATCCTGTGATATTCACCAATAGGTCATTGCTAGATTGGAAACCAGCCACACCATCATTAATGACTAAATAAGTCCCAGCAATACCGGAAGTTGTGACACTGACTAAAGCTGCACTATTTACTGCTAAAGCCTGATTACCAGTTAATGCTCCATCAGCATCAGTAAATACACTATTGACCACATTTGTTAAGGTAGTGCCTGTACTATTAGCAGCGCGAGTGAAGGCAGTGGGAGCATTCATAGCTACACCCAAGGATGTCAACAGGTCAATTTTATCAGTGCCAATGGCAAAGTCGGTAATTCGGTCTGCTGCTGATACCAGGGATTGTCCAAATTGGAAGACGAAGATATCGCTTCCTGTTCCACCTGTGAGGGTGTCAATACCAGCACCACCATTGAGGGTGTTATTGCCGCTATTACCTATCAATGAATTGTTACCTGCATTCCCAGTACCATTAATAGCAACTGTTCCTGTTAAAGTTAGATTTTCGATGTTGGGGAAAACCGTTAAATCAAAGGTAACAGAAGATTGAATGATATCTGTTCCTTCTCCTGAGTTTTCAGTAATCGTGTCAGTGGTAGTATCTACTACATAAACATCATTACCTAAACCACCAATTAAGGTATCAATGCCAGCGCCACCATTGAGAGTATCGTTACCAGCATTTCCTGTGAGGATGTTATTGGCACTATTACCAGTGAGGGTGTTATTCAGACTGTTACCTGTAGCATTAAGGTTCGTGCTTCCTGTAAGAGTAAGATTTTCAACGTTATCGGTCACGGTCCAGGAAATAGATGCGTTAACTAAATCAGTTACCTCACTGGGGTTTTCTAGTACCACATCACCAGCATTATTCACAGTATAGGTGTCGTTGCCGGCTAAACCTATAAGAACATCAGCATTTATACTACCAGCAAGAGTATCATTACCAGCAGTGCCTGTCGCTATGATACCTATTTGACTACCATCATCATTTACAATGATCCCTGTAGCACTGCCAGTACTGATAGTAGACCGGGAAGGAGTAGACAAATAAACCGTAAAAGTTTCGTTAGATTCAATGGTGTTGTCTCCTGCGATCCTTACTGTTATTGCCTTGCTGGTTTCTCCTGGTAAAAAGGTGAGGCTTTCTCCTGGTAAAATTGCCCCGCCAAAAAAATCGGTAGAATTAACGGGGTTATTACCAGACGGGGTAAGATACCAATCTACTGTGCTTGTACCACTGGTGTCTCCTGTCCGAGTTACAGTAAATACAAATGACTTATTACCTGAGTTGCCTTCCGTTTGTATGGCAGATGTACCAGTGATGTTTAGGACAGTATTACTGGCGACATAATTGAAATAGCTACCACTGAGGTTAAATTGCAATGGGTTGATTAAATTCTGGGTATTTTCTAAAACAGCAATCAGTTCATCAGGTTCGCTATCAGGTTTATTAATGTACAGGTTAATGTTATTACCTGAAACTGTGGTCGTGTAATCACTGCCAGAACCCAAAAGCTGAATGATATCTTCCTGGGGATTAAAGTCTTTGATGAGCAGGTAGTCACTTGTACCATCTGTGGTACGATTATAGTCATCATAACCAATCCATGTCGCATCTGAGAGAATAAAAGTATCCTCCCCTGCTCCTCCAGTGACCGTATCTACATTACCCAGCCCTGGTTTGGCGACATTGGGATTGACGGGTGTGATAATATCACTGCCATCCCCACCGGCGATATTATCATTCCCCTCACCCCCGATGAGCTTATCATCTCCACTGTAGCCTCTGAGGTAATCTGCGTAAGCTGTCCCCGTAATCTCAAATGTCTCTATATTGCTATAGTTTAGCAGGATCTCGCGGCCCCACCCGGCGGATACAGGGCGATAAGCTTCAAAAGCATCGGCATAGATGTTAGTGACCCCAAGTCCATGGTAACCTAAATATCCAAAACTAGCGCTGCTATAATCCACAATTAGTTTATCAGTACTACCCCCACCATTAATACTGCCATTTCTGACCAATAAATTACCAGTGGCAATTATGGTGTCATAACCACTGCCTAGAGTCACTGAGGAAATATTCTCAAAATTGTTAATGCGGGTATTATTATCT
>OMJF01000137.1 GCA_900299285.1 Anabaena sp. 54
CAGGGAAGGGGAGTAAATCAAAGCCTCTCTCTTTGTAGGAGAGAGGTTTACCAGAGAGGTCGGTTTGTGGTTTATTTACCTGAAAATAGCTGTAATTTATCCTTGAACATTAACTGTTACGCACCCAAATTGTATAATCC
Source organism: Anabaena sp. 54 (assembly GCA_900299285.1). Classification (GTDB taxonomy): domain Bacteria; phylum Cyanobacteriota; class Cyanobacteriia; order Cyanobacteriales; family Nostocaceae; genus Dolichospermum. Next base: position 141 of record OMJF01000137.1, read on the forward strand.
TAAAATAGTTAGATATTCGAGGGTATTTAACCTTCCAAGTAATTACAGCACTTCCCGATGTTATGAGGTACAATAACCCCACCCCCAACCCCCGCCAATATTAAAAGTTTATCCTTTTCCTCCCCCCACTGCGGGGGGATTAAGGGGGGGGGCTTCAGATGTACCTCATAAGAGCGGAAACCCCTGTATCTAATGAATTAAATATTCGGCGTTGCTGAATTGGGGTATGAAATTGAAAAATCAAAAAAAATGAAACTCTTACTCTGTGCGACTGGAGCGACTCTGGGTGAAATAAAATCATACTCTTAATCAGCAACGCCAAATATTCAATAATCAACAATAAAAAATTTGGTTCTTGGTTACTTACTATTAGTTCATATCCCCAACTTTTTTAATAAGTCAGGGATATTAATTTTTAGAGAGTATTGATATCAATACCTTTGGCTTCTAATTTTGCTAATAGGTCTTGATAATTTTGACGTTCTTGTTCAGCACGTTGATATTCTTGTTCAGCACGTTGATATTCTTGTTCAGCACGTTGATTTAATTCTAGAAATGTGAGAAACTTTTTTCCATCAGGATAATAAATTTCTAAATTACTTGATGTTATTTCTAACCGTATTCCTAAACGCGGACTTACCCAATTATTAATTTCCTCAATATCTTCTAACCACTCTTTTTGAAGAATAAATCCAGTTAACTCAATTTTTTCTGGATGATAAACATAATATTCTTCTACACCATGACGTTGATAAAAAAGGAGTTTTTTAGCCATTTCTTGGCTGCGATTTCCTGGAGATAAAATTTCAAAGACTACTTGAGGAGCAATATTATTTTCTTCCCATTGTTTATAAGAACCGCGTTTACCTTTTGGTCTACCAAAAATAACCATGACATCAGGTGCTTGACGGGTTTTTACACTTCCCTCCACCGGATACCACAGTAAATCACCAGCGATAAACACATCTTTTTCTGAAGCAAATAATAGCTCTAAATTTTCTTTGATTTTAACTATCCATTCATAATGTTCTGTATGATCAGCCATGGGATTTCCATCACTATCAGGGTAGATGATTTCTAATTTGGTTTCTGGTGTGAGTTGTTGTACCATATCTGTAGCTCCATTTTACCCAAGGTAAATAAATTTTTAACTTGACGGTGGGGCTGAACCTATTGACAATCATAAGTTATTTATGAATCATTTGTCAAAAAATTCAGATATCTAATGCGGAGGAAATACTTTACTTAAATCTAGCAATAAATCGGGAAAACAAGGTAAAGATATCACTTGATTTGGTAAAACGATTCGCTTATTTGCATAACCAAATTCACCTTGTTTATTTTGATAGGGTTGACTATAACATTCTAAGCAATTATCTAATAAATTAAAAATCCAATAATCAACAATTCCGGCTACTGCATACAGAGGTATTTTCACCTTTTGGTCATAATCTAGGGAAGAATCTGCAACTTCTATGACTAACAAAATATCAGTCCCCTGGGGGTGAGATGATAAATAATCATCATCACGATTTTTGATGATTGCAAAATCTGGTTCTGGTTCGCTTTTGGGTGGTATGATAATAGGAGCTTGAGATTGTAAGGTGGCTCTATTTCCTATCACTATGGGAAGTTCCTTCCATAATTTTCTTAAACAAGTTTCATGCGCTCTACCTTTTGATACCATTTCTATTAATTCTCCGTTAATTAATTGAATGTGTTCATCTTCTTTGAAAAAGCCGATTTCTATAAGTTGGTGATATTCTTCTATAGTAAAACTTTTAACCTGAATCCTAGTCATATATTTTGCTCCTTGACAAATTGCTATTACATATATTCTAAATGTGCCAGGAATTGCTATCCTAGAATCATAATAACTATTAAGGAAACAATGCGATCGCCTACTCTGACCCCGACAATGACTGCTTTTCCCTTGGCTGCTGTAGTCGGCCAAGAAGCAATTAAAATAGCTTTGCTGTTGACAGCAGTAGACCCCGTTTTAGGGGGTGTGGTAATTGCGGGTCGTCGCGGTACTGCTAAATCTGTAATGGCGCGTGCTATCCACGCTTTATTACCACCTATTGAAGTTGTCAAAAATTCCCTTAGCAATTGTTACCCCAACCACCCAGAAGAATGGGATGATAAGCTGTTAGCTGAACAAAGACAGGAGATAGACACGGAAATTATCCCCGCACCTTTTGTGCAAATTCCCCTGGGTGTGACAGAGGACCGACTTTTAGGTTCTGTAGATGTGGAACAGTCGGTTAAGCAGGGTGATACAGTATTTCAACCGGGATTACTCGCTACAGCTAATCGAGGTGTGCTGTATGTGGATGAAATCAATTTATTAGATGACCAAATTAGTAACCAACTTTTATCGGTATTATCAGACGGACGCAACCAAGTTGAACGGGAAGGAATTAGTTTTCAACATTCTTGTAAACCGTTGTTTATTGCCACCTATAATCCAGAGGAAGGGCCGTTAAGAGAACATTTACTTGATAGAATAGCGATCGCCTTATCAGCAGACGGAGTTCTGGGTATAGATCAAAGGGTACAGGCAGTTGCACAAGCGATCGCCTATTCCAAATCTCCTTCAGAATTTCTCCAACAATACAGCGAAGACATAGACTCCCTCAAAACCCAAATTATCCTCGCACGGGAATGGCTAAAAGAAGTCACCATTACCCCAGCACAAATTACCTACCTCGTCAATGAAGCCATTCGCGGGGGTGTGGAAGGACATCGGGCGGAACTATTTGCAGTGCGTGTAGCCAAAGCCGCAGCAGCTTTAGAAGGACGTAATACCGTAACAGCGGATGATTTACGTCGCGCTGTGGAATTGGTTATAGTCCCCAGAACGACGATAATCCAAACACCACCCCCAGACCAACCACCACCTCCACCCCCACCACCAGAAAATCAAGACCAGTCAGAACAAGAAGAGGAAAAAGAAGAGGAAAAAGAAGAGGAAAAAGAAGAAGACCAAGAACAGCAAGAACCTCCAGACATTCCCCAAGAGTTTATTTTTGACCCAGAAGGGGTAATTCTTGACCCAGAAGTGCTTTATTTTACTCAAATGGCACAACGTCAAGGTAAATCTGGCAGTCGCAGTATTATCTTTTCCGACGACAGGGGACGTTATATCAAGCCAATGATGCCCAAAGGTAAAGCCCGACGCATCGCCGTAGATGCCACATTGCGAGCCGCAGCCCCGTATCAAAAAGCACGGCGAGCTAGACAGCCGGATAAGAAAGTCATTGTTGAACAGGGAGATATCCGTTCTAAGCGGTTGGTGAGAAAAGCGGGTGCTTTAGTCGTATTTGTTGTAGATGCTTCTGGTTCAATGGCTTTAAATCGGATGCAATCTGCTAAGGGTGCGGTAATGCAGCTTTTAACAGAAGCCTATCAAAATCGTGACCAAGTATCTTTAATCCCCTTTAGAGGAGAACAAGCCGAAGTATTATTACCCCCTACCCGTTCCATTGCTTTAGCGAAAAATAGGTTAGAAAAATTACCTTGTGGTGGTGGTTCGCCCTTGGCACATGGGTTAACTCAAGCAGTGAGAATCGGTGTCAATGCCAAGATGAGCGGAGATATCGGTCAAGTTGTCATTGTGGCAATTACTGATGGTCGTGGTAATATTCCTTTGTCTCGTTCTTTAGGTGAACCCCAAGAACCAGGAGAAAAACCAGATATTAAAGCGGAACTGCTAGATATTGCAGCGAGAATTAGAGCCGCAGGGATGCAATTACTGGTAATTGATACGGAAAGTAAATTTGTCTCCACAGGTTTTGCTAAAGAGTTAGCGAAAACAGCTGGTGGTAAATATTACCAGTTACCAAAAGCGACAGATAAGGCGATCGCAGCCATGACTAGAGGTGCTATAGCTGACATGAAAGCAAAGTAAATTAACGTAAATCAACCCTTCGTAGTTCTGTGTAATTATATACAGCCTAACTACGAAAAAATCAATTTAAGACTGATAGTAAAATACTAAAATAGTCAAAAAATAATCAAAAGTATTGGTGGATTAAAGATTCCCAACTTTTATGATAAAATTATTAACCGAGGTAGATTGATCTTAACGGATGGTCGAAACTCCCAACAGTAGAACATCTAGTTAAAAGACGGCTATTTTTAATGATTTTGTGCTGCAACACACCCTACCACCAAGTAATACTTAGATTTTGAAAAAGTAAAAAATGGCTTTCAGTAATTTTAAAACTATCGGAGAAGTCCTCACAATATTTCAAGTTACCTACACCGAAGACAATTTTATCAGTGACGTTCCCTTTAATATTACCGACTACTTCCGCGAAGATTTAGAATTAATGATGCGGGATGCTGTTGTTGATAACTCAGAATTTGCTATCTGTGAAAATTTAATTTATCCCGTTCTTAAAGAAGTTTGGAAAACATACCGCCAACATTTTATTTTATGGAGTCATCAATCCTTAAACTACGATGAAAAATTATCAGGATTTCCTGAATATATTTTAGCTAAACGTTCCCCATTAGGTAAAGTTGTTTTTGACAAACCATACTTTATCTTAGTAGAAGCCAAACAAGACAACTTTGAGGCAGGTTGGGCGCAATGTTTAGCAGAAATGATTGCTGCTCAAAGATTAAATGGAGAGTATCAAATCATTATTTGGGGGATTGTTTCTAATGGCGCAACATGGCAATTTGGTAAACTAGAAGATAATAAGTTTACCAAAAATATGACTCCTTTTACAATTTATGAACTAGATAAATTATTCGCGGCTGTTAATTTTATGTTTCAACAATCTGAATTACAGCTAAATAATTTAACCCAAGTTGCGGGTAATAAAATACTGGATTGTTTGTAGAGTTTGAATTGGGAAGAAAGGCATCAAAAACTAACGATAGCTCTGTAGAGGCAACCGTCAGTAATTGTGAAAAGTAGTACCACCAGCAGTAGAACTGGAAATTACACCACCAGAACTATTGAGTAATTGAACATCCGCATCGGCACTCAAGCCTGTTACAGCTATTTTCAGGTAAATAAACCACAAACCGACCTCTCTCCTTGCAGGAGAGAGGCTTTGATTTACTACCCTTCCCTGGTAGGGAAGGGGCTGGGGTTAGGTCTAATAATTGTGGCTCAAATACATGAAAACTGCTGTAAACTCAAACTAAAGTTACTTTGTGTTCCCACATTGAAACTATAGTAATCGTTAGTATCAGCACTTCCTACCCAATCACTAAAACTTTGAGCGCCTGTTAATGCACCAACAGCAGGGGCTGTAGCTAGAGTATTATCAACAGGTGTAGCAGTGGCATTTAACGACAAACTGTAGAACAGCAGTACAAATAATTAATATTCGTACTGCTTTCAATTAGGTCTAAGTATTAGACCATTGGATAATCGCGCTCAAAGATAATAATTGACTCCATGTGACATCAGCATGGGACGTTCCCCAAGGGTTTCGTAAGTGGAAAGTTTGATTAGTGGCATTATAGGCAGTAATGGTGTAAGCATGACTATCATAAACACCATAGCCGGCACCATAGACAAAACCTGCTGTTAAAATTTGATTAGAATTAACCAAATTAATCAGTTGAGTTTGAGTCATATTATTCACAGATTGGGAAGTAGCATTTAATCCCGTGACTTGACGAATTACTACATCCATCCAACCACCTTCTATAGCTGCATAGGAGTTATTAGAATTGCTGGAACGACTCCAACCAGATTCAGCTAATTGGGCATAGGCTTTTTCTGCTAAAGCCACCCACAGTTCATTGCTAGTAGAAGAAATTGAGCCTCCACCCCAACCAGCATAAACGGCATAGTTTCCACTAGTTGGTAAGTAACGATCTACTGTGACATAATCAGCTACACCATTGTTGAAGAAACGCACAGTAAAGGTGTTATCACCATTGTCTGTAAACATATTTTGGATGTAATCAGGTTTCTCTTGGGCAATGGATGATAAAGTAGCTAGATAGTAACAATCTCCCAGGGCATTTTGATCAATGTCATCAGCACTAGGTCCATTTTGGAACAGAGAACCACTAACATAACTATAGGTTAAACCTGAGCCTGTGACTGGGCGAGCAGTACCTAAGAACCACTTACCAATGAGATTTTCCATTTGGGTATCACTACTACCGGCAAACAAGTTACCAATACTGGTACTGGAACGAGTGTTAGCTGGATCACTATTGGCAATCTTATTAGATAAGACCTTCACAGAATCATCCATAGTGAAAAGGGTAGAGTTACTAACTAAAGTCCGTAAGTCAGTTAACTCATTGGCATCAATTACACCACCGTCTTTAGCATCCCGGAAAATAGCAATCATGTCATTGCGACTCAAGTTACCATCAGCTGCTAAGGAACTTGTTAAAGTGATAATTTGAGCATCTAGTAGATTTTGACTATACCAATCTGGGGGAATAGGAGTTGGTGTGGGAGTTGGAGTTGGTGTGGGAGTTGGAGTTGGTGTGGGAGTTGGTGCAACATCAGTAGCAGTTAAGGACAAACTGTAAGTAGTGTTGCCACTATACTGATATACCCGCACATAATAATTACCCGTACTCAACTGGCTAGTAATTGATTCAGAAGTATTACCACCATTAGTAGAACTGGAAATTACACCGCCATAACTATTGAGTAATTGAACATCCGCATCGGCACTCAAGCCTGTTAAACTCAAACTAAAGTTACTTTGTGTTCCTACATTGAAACTATAGTAATCATTAGTATCAGCACTTCCTACCCAGTCACTAAAA
>OMJF01000138.1 GCA_900299285.1 Anabaena sp. 54
AAGGCGTGTAAGTCTACTGAGGGATAGCCGCTCCCATGCTCCTGTTAAAGTAGAAAGTAAAGTCTAGCAATGTCAATGGTTTTACATAGCAGAAAAATAAAAACTCTATCTGGAAATTTTTTTCAAAATCTACTTGACAAAAAAAAGTAATTAGTGGTATAACAGACAAGCAGGCGAAAAACTGCACAAACAACTAAAAACCATTAGGGAGTGTGGCGGAATGGTAGACGCTACGGACTTAAGGAATTGAGCCTTGATAGGGAAACCTTTCAAGTGGCAGCTCTCAAACTCAGGGAAACCTAAATCTCATAACCTAAATTTAGTTTATAGATATGGCAATCCTGAGCCAAGCCCAAAAAATCTGAAATTTGAGATGAAAAGTTCTCAAGTTGAAGACTATGGGAAGGTGCAGAGACTCGACGGGAGCTACCCTAACGTCAAGACGAGGGTAAAGAGAGAGTCCAATTCTCAAAACTTAGAATTGCTTGAGCAACTAAGTAGTAGTGAAAACTGCAAGAGAATGAAAATCCGTTGACCTTAAACGGTCGTGGGGGTTCAAGTCCCCCCACTCCCATGTAAAAGTTAATTGGCGTTGCTGAACTCAGGTATGAAATTGAGAAATTCAAAACTTGAAAGTTTGCGTCTTTGGTATTTTGCGTCTTGGCGCGAAATCAATATCATACCCAAAATTAGCAACGCCAGTTAATTAAAATGTGTTGATTTGCGTCTTCCTATTACTTATTACCTATTACCTATTACCTATTACCTATTACCTGTCAACAATGCAAATCCAGTCTCCTTGTACAATAGCTATCATACCACCGGGAAAGGGGTCTGTTTGAGAACGATTGGGGGCTGTAATTAAAGCTACTAACTTCTCAATATGTTCAAAGTTGGGGGACTCAGGTAATATCTTTTGAAGTAGCTGACGCATCACCCGACGTTGCATTGCTAAGGGTAATGTTTTTAAAATTTGACGATTTAGCTGTAAATCCTGTTTCTCACCTTTTGCTGAGGCTTCTAGCCGCGAATCATGGGCTGTTTGTTCTAGATATTCTACCTCAGCTTGAAGCAGTTCTGCTGTTTGGGCTAAATTTGTCTCTACTTGGGGGTGGAAATGTTCTTTTAAGTATGGTATCAATTCCTGGCGAATGCGGTTGCGCGGATATTGTAAATTTTGATTGGTGCTATCTTCCCAAATGGGTAAATTAAAATCTTGACAAAACTGCTGAGTTTGGGAGCGGGTAATTTCTAACAATGGACGGACTAAGATAATATCATCAGTTAGTGGCCGCTGCCAAGTTAAAGCTTGTAAACCATCAGCACCAGTACCACGAATTAAATTATATAATAGGGTTTCTGCGCGATCGCTGGCAGTATGTCCAGTGATAATATATTGATAATGATGAGTTTGGGCAATTTTAGTTAAAGTTTGATATCGCCAATTTCTGGCCGTAGCTTCACTATTAACAGGTTCATAGGCCGTTTTTAAATAAAAGGGTATCTGCCAATTTTGTGCTAAATTTTGCACATGATGAGCATTAGCCTGGGAATCTTCGCGCCAACAATGATCACAATGGGCTATAGCTAAATTCCATGACCATTTCGGTTGTAGGTCTAATAATAATTTAATTAAACATAAAGAATCTTGTCCACCAGAAACTGCGACTAATAGCCGTTGGTCGCGCTCAAATAGATGACGGTGGTGGATAGTACGATGTATTTTAGCGTGAAGGGGAGTCCATGTCATAAGAGTTTTCAATATTTGATCATACTTTAATCGGACTTAAAAACAGACTAAGGTTTTATTTAAAAAAGATATTTAATCAAAGGTTTAACCAAAAAACCACCAATTCCACAGATAATAACGAGGAATAAAACTTTCCATCCTACAGTTAATGTAACTCCCATAGCTAGTAAAGTCAAAAAAACGAAATTGAGAGTAAAGCTTAAAAAAACAATTGGTGGAGGAAATGGCTTTTTATCCTCAAGTTTTTTGATTAACCACAAAATTTCTTGGGTATTTTTGGGTCTGTCTTTTGGGTTATACTCCATTAAATTGTCAATGAGATTTTTGAATTGTTCTGAAAATCCTGGTGCTTGATCTCGCCATAATAAATCTCTATGCCCAGGCAGTAAATCTGGGTTTAAGTTTTCATTGTCAGGGAAAATTGATGTTAGCAAGTGAACAAAAGTACGACCCAAGGAAAAAAAGTCGGATTTATAGTTTAATTCCCATCCTGGTTGTTGTCGTTCTTGTTCTGGTGAAGAATAGCCTGGTGTTCCGATTCTTGTATTGGCAATAGTTTGTCTTTGAGTTTTTTGGATATATTCTTTAACAATGCCAAAGTCAATCAAGACTAATTGACCATTAGGTTTTAACATGATGTTATCTGGTTTAATATCTCGATGCACATAACTCTGACTATGAACATGATCTAAGATATCAGTCAATTGTTTTAACCAATCAATAGCTTGTGCTTCATTGGCAATTTTTTGATTTGCTCTCACCCATTTACCCAAATCCTCCCCCTCAATTTTCTCCATGACTAAACCATGTAAAATTTCTTGAGTGTGAGGACATGAAAATCTAAGATATCCATCAATTTCCACCTTGGGGATTCCGGGATGATTTAAATTACTTAATACCCTATATTCCTGTTCAAATAGTTTTAGTATTCCGGGATTACTGGAGTAATCCAAATTTAAAACCTTGATAACTTTGCGATCACCATTCATGCAATCCTCTGCTTCAAATGTCTTAGCAAAACCCCCGTCTCCTAGTTCTTGAATAATATAATAACGACTGCTGATAAAATCTCCTGGTTTAATCATATTTTTGTCTCCTGTTTATTGTAAAAGTTTATCATTTTATAGACAATCTATAGCTTTCTTATAGTTAATCGGCACAAAAGTAGCCCCATAGGTCGAACATTCCGTAGGGACAACACGGAGTATTTGGGAAATGTTTTCTTTCCTATCTCCATTGTCATCAAAAGAAATAGTTCCTGAAGCCCCTCCCGTCACTTTTAAGGTAGTTAATTGCTCCCGTATATCCAATCTTTGTTTTTGCAAAGAATCCTTTATAGATACTTTTTCTAGAGCCTTTGTTAAAACCAAGGTAGCATCATAGGACATGGCAGTTTTATCATTGATAGAACTTGTACCCCAAAGTTCTTTAGCTGTGCGAATCACCTCCTGATTAGGACTAGTTAAACGATGCCAATAAGTGATGATTAAAAGTTTTTTAACAATATTTTTTCTATTGAGTATTTGAGTATCATAGAGAACCGATTGACCTCCCATTGCTAATTGATCTTGATTAACATCAATTAGGCTTAAAGTATTTTTAAAACTGTTAGAAGTTACCCGACCATCGGGAATGAGAATAAGTGCTTTAGCCCCTTGCTTTTTAACTTCATTTAAGGTTTGATTAGGAATAAAATTAGAAATAGATACATCTCTTTCAATGATCCTATTTGCACCCAATTGATTACGAAATTCTTCAAAAGCAGATTTACTATAAGTGCTACTTGGTGTGTAAAAAATTGCTACTTTTTCTCCAATAGCTAATTGGAATAATTGCAATTTCTCAATTAACAGAGGAGTCTGAACCTTAACACTAGAAACAGTCCGAAAGAAGAAATTTTTTGGATATTTCTTACCGTCTAAAATAGTTTCGCGTAAAGCTGTCGCAGTTGGAGAAATAACCACAACTTCCCTCTGTTTATAAACAGGTAAAGCTTCTTTAGTGAGTTCGGATGTATAATGTCCAATAACTGCTACTATATCATCTTTAGATAACAGACGTTGAGCTAAATCATTAACTGTTTTAGGATCATTTGCATCATTAACAATAACGATTTTTAGACCTGGATAGTTAGGATTTTCGTTAAAATCTTTTTGAACTTGTGCCACACCTCTTAAAATAGATTCTGCGAGATCTCGAGCATTCTGATTAATAGGAATAACAACAGCAATAGTGTAACTTTTTTTCCTTTTCTGCATCAATTTGGCATTATTCAGGTATATCAAAATCTCCGGGTTATTTTGATCTTTTTTTCTCTCATTAGTAAAAAAATCAACAGCTTGTTGAAATTTACCTTCTGAAAAAAATGGGAATTTTTCTTGCGTGAAAAGACTTTCTTCTCCACAGGAGAAATTATCATTTAATTCAAAATCTTTACACCAAGTTGGCTTAATATCTAATATTTCTACTATCTGTTGAATAAATTTCGGGTTAATAATCCAATATCCCCAAGCAACAAAAGTGATCAGCAAAATTAACGATAATCCTCTGATCAAGATTGAGCCTTTACTAATTTTTATGCGGAAATTTTTGATTTTCATTTAAGTTAGCCTTTTATTGATAACGCCTTTTTATATATTTTTTAATTAAAGGATTTAGTATCCAAAGGGCTTGATGTTCTTGTATTTCCTCTTTTTCAATTAAACGAATTTGCCATAATTTATTGATAGCTTGAATAACTGCTGCTTGAGGAATAGAGGGAAAATACTTAAATATCTGATCCGTTAATTTCGGTTCAGATTGATCAGCCAACTTTTTGATAATATTTCTTTCTAAATTTAACAAGTAGGAAAATTGTTTATCTAAAATACCAAGCATAGCATCGTGCATAAAAATTGTTCCTTCTAGGAATTTAGTAATTTGACCATTATAGATATTTTTAATCATTTCAGCAGCTAAACTCAAAGCTAATGGATGCCCTTGGTAGCGGTTAATCAGTGCTTCAAATCCGGGATCAAAAAGACCCAAATTTGTCAATAGAGCTTTGGCTTCTTGATTTTTTAATCCAGATAATGACAACTCGTTAATTTTTGATCTGCCCAATAGTAAATTCATTATACTAGGTTTTTGTATACTCATAAAAATCAAACAGCTTTTATGTTTTGATTCCCCAATTCTTGACAAAAATTTTTCATAATTAGAGTAATTTTCTTGCTGTTGTGCTGATGCTTCACCATTTCCTGTTACTGCTTCCCATTTATCAAATATTAGCAAACAACGATGCTGATTGAAGTGATTAATTAGATGACTAATTCTAGTATTTATATTTGTTTCTGCATTGTTGGATGGAAAATAACGTTCTATCTCAGTTAATATCTCTTCCAAATCTGGGGAATATTCAAGACTTTTCCAAATAACATAATCAAAATGTCTGTAAATATTTTCAACTAACTCTCTTACCAGTGCGGTTTTACCAATCTTACCCATCCCTAAAACCCCGACCACAGGACAGTTTTCTGCGATTATCAATCTTTGTAAATCACTCAGTTCTTGGGAACGTCCATAGAAATCACCGAAATCTGGTGCTTCATGTAAATTTATATGTGAAATATGGTTATTTTTTACCCCTATAACTTCTTGATTATTTTGTTGTAAAAGTTGTGTTAAAATTAACTTGCAATTCTTTTTATTAATCTCTGTTTCTGTCACTTCTCGCAAGCGTTTAAATAATTTGGGAGCTTTTATATTCGCTATGGTGCTTAATTCATAATTCGGAATATCATCACTCATTTTGCTATAAGATATTCCGGCTAAAGAATATTTTAAAATTGCTTCTTCACAAGGATCTAAATTTAGTTCTATTCCTTTTGAGCGCTGCACCCAATCTCTTAAGAGCATAACAAGTTCATCCATAGTCTAGTTTTCCCTCCACAGAATATTCTGGATTGTATCTTAATTTGTATTAACTTTATTAACTTTATGAAGTTAATCACTTAACTAACTTAGTGATGACAATCAAATGGCTGTCATAGATACTTTTTTATATAGATACAAAAAAGAGGTTACTATGGTTTGTCAACAGTTAATGACTCATCTTGATGATCGAGGAATTTCGGCTTCCCAAGTTGGAAAACTCAACAGAGAAGATGATACTTTCATGTCTATACAAGTACCATTACGATTATTGCACAGAATTTCCTCATCCCTGACTAATTACTCAGGGGACGATGATGATCCTATTGTTCCACCTAGTTGAATCAGACTTTCGTTATCAGACTGGGAATTTAATTTCCAGTCTATTAATTGTCTCCAACCCACGACAGAATTTAAAATTCAAAAATTCCCGAAAATTCTTACCCATTACCTAATTTTCGTGGTAATTTTTGATAATATTGATATATTTCCGGTAATCGGCTATAAATTGCCGATGCTTTTAGGTATATTTTATGGGGTACTGCTGGAGTCCCTGAGACAATTTCCCCAGGTGCTACGTCTTTGTGGATACCAGTTTGAGCCGAGGCGATCGCCCCATCTCCAATTTTAACCTGATTGGCGATTCCCACTTGTCCAGCTAAAATTACCCCATTTCCAACTTTTACACCCCCAGCCATGCCTGCTTGACCTGCTATGGCGCAACCAGCACCGATTTTACTACCATGTCCTATCTGCACTAAATTATCAATTTTGGTATTTTTACCAATTCTCGTTTCTCCCACTGCGGGACGGTCTATGGCTGTATTACAACCTACTTCGACTCCATCCTCTAACACAGTATAACCAGATTGTTCCATTTTTAACCAACCTGTGCGGGTAGGAACAAAACCAAAGCCTTCTGCACCAATGACAGCACCGCTATGTATGACGCAATCTGCACCAATTAAACTCCGTTCATGAATGGTACAATTAGCGTGTAGGATGGTACGATCGCCTATTTTCACTTCTGGATAAATAACGACGTTGGGGTGAATTACGGCCAAATTGCCAATTTCCACCCCTTGAGAAATGACGACATGAGGACCAATATAAACCTCATTCCCGATGTGGGCTGTGGGGTGAATAACTGCGGTAGGATGAATTTCTGCGCTAGGATGGTATGGTTTATAAAATAGGGTAATAGCTTTGGCAAATAACAAGCGTGGTTCTGTCGTTGTTAACCATGCAATACCCCTGGCCGTTGCTTGGATTTGCAATTTTTCATCTTCTGGTAGAATCAAGGCACTTGCACCAGTAGAATCAATCAAAGACGCGAATTTTGTCCCTTCTACATAACTCAAAGTACCAGATTTAGCTTCATCTATGGCAGCAACTCCAGTAATTTCTACGTCTTGATCTGGTTGTATGGTCAGGCTGTCGGCTTTCACAGCTTCACTAAATTGGCTGATGATTTTACTTAATTTCATAATTATTTACTAACAATCTTTACATTTTTTCACGGGAAAGCCCAAAGGCATAAATAGGTTAATTGTCTTTTGTTATTTTGTCATGGACTGACCAACTAAATATGCGGTTGTCCAAGCACTTTGAAAGTTAAAGCCACCAGTGATGCCATCAATATCCAATATTTCTCCTGCAAAATGCAAGCCTGGTACTAATTTACTTTCCATTGTTTTAAAGTTAACTTCTTTTAGGTTGATACCTCCACAGGTGACAAATTCTTCTTTAAATGCACCTTTACCATTAATTGTGTATTCTCCCTGGCATATTTCCTGGACTAGCTGATTTAAAGTTTTATTAGATATGGCTGCCCAACGATCTTCTGTGGTAATATTGATGCGCTTAATTAGATATTGCCAAAGACGATGAGGCAATTCTACACCACGATGTAAGGCGATCGCTTTTTTTCCCCATTCTGATTTTACATTTAAAAGTTTTTGCCTCACTTCCTCCTGTGATAATTCGGGCAACCAATTGATTAATAATTGACATTTATAATGGTGGTCATGGAGAATTCTCGCCCCCCAAGCGGACAGTTTCAACACTGCTGGACCACTTACACCCCAATGGGTAATTAATAAGGGTCCTGTTTGTTGTAATTGGGTTTTACCTGGAAGCGATAACCGTAAATTTACAGAATTAACGCTAATTCCTGCTAATTCTCGCAGTTGACTATCTGCAATATTCAGGGTAAAAAGAGAGGGTACTGGCGGTTCAATTTGATGACCTAATTCCCTAGCGATTTTATACCCAGATAAACTACTACCTGTTGCTAAAAGTAAGCGATCGCATTTTTTACTTTCCCCTGATTTGAGCAAAATTTCAAAACTGTCATTTTTCTGGGTGACAGCAGTTACAGGTGTACCAATGCAGATTTCTATTTTAGCCGCAAAAGCCGCTTTAATCAAACATTCAGCAATAGTTTCCGCTCTATCTGTAATGGGGAACATTCGACCATCTGCTTCAGTTTTTAAGTTTACCCCCTGAGCCGCAAACCAGGCAATAGTATCTAAAGGTTGAAACCGGGTAAATGCACCTAATAAGGCTTTACCTCCTCTAGGGTAATTCTGGACTAAACGCTGTGGTTCAAAACAAGCATGGGTAACATTACAACGACCTCCACCGGAAATTAGCACTTTCGCCAAGGGTTGACGACTGGCTTCAATTAAAGTAACATGAGCTTGGGGATTAGCTTCAGCACAAGCAATTGCACCAAAAAATCCCGCCGCCCCACCACCAATAACGACAATTTGTAAAGGTAACAAAATCAAAAGTTAAATCAAAAATTAAAAGTTTCTGTAACATCCATATTACACTTCATATAGCTGCTATGTAAAACCATTGACATTGCTAGACTTTACTTTCTACTTCAACAGGAGCATGGGAGCGGCTATCCCTCAGTAGACTTACACGCCTTAGCCAGACGCGACTT
>OMJF01000139.1 GCA_900299285.1 Anabaena sp. 54
GATTATGTTTCAGGATGAAATTGTTGAAGAGATTCACAGAATTCGGGAAGAGTATTCTCGGTCATTCAACCATGACTTGAAAGCCATTTTTGCTGACTTTGAAAACGCCCTGGGGTAGGGGGGTTAGGTTTTTTGGAGATTAATTGATAGCGGCGATTTCTTCAATTTAAGTAGTTTCATTTATTGCACCCAAGGTTGTTAGTGTAGCTTTTTGTTGTTCAGTTAAACCTTCAACATTTGTAATATTCATACCTTCATAGGGTCTAGATACCCGCATAATTTGACGATGATATGTTTCCATATCCCATAGACTAATTGTTCCATCTCTACTACAACTTCCTATAGTTTTGCCATCGGGAGAAAAAACTACACAGTCAATTCTTTTCTTATGTCCTGAAAGAGTTTGTTTACACTCACCAGTTTTAATATCCCAAAGTCGCACTGTCCTATCTGTACTACCACTAACGAGTATTTGACCATGAAAATCAACGGAAGTTAATCTATCTTGATGTCCTCGAAAAACTTTCAGACATTCATAAGTATTCAAATTCCATAATCGAATTGTACTATCTTCACTAGCACTGACAAATATTTGATCATTAATGAATTTAACAGAATTTACCCTATCTGTATGTTCGGTTAAAACTTGTAAACATTCATAAGTATTCGCATCCCAAATACAGATTGTGCTATCTTCCGAACCACTAACTAAAAGTTGACCATCGGGACTATAAGCAATTGACTTTGTGCCTCCACTGTTGGTCTCATTTTGTTGGAGAATTTGATATTCACCAGTTTTCAGATCCCAGATCGTAACTTTTTGAGTAACACTACTACTAGCTAATTTTTCACCATCAGGACTAAATGCTAATGACCAAATTCTTTCTTCTTGTCCAAATAGGGTTTTTAAACATTCACCAGTTTTGATATCCCATATTTTAATAGTTGTATCTGTACTACCACTAGCTAGTTGATTACCATCATGACTAAAAGCAAGTGACCAAATCGTACTTTTATGTCCTAGTAGAGTTTGAAGACATTTACCAGTTTTAATATTCCAAAGTCTTACAGTTGTATTATTATCTCCACTAGCTAATGTTTCACCATTGGGATGAAAGGCAATTGTTAACTGCCAATCAGTATAACCATACAGAGTTTTAAGACACTTTCCCGTATTGATATCCCAAACTTTTATTGTTTCATCTTCACTACTACTAACAAGTCTTTGGTTATCAGCATGAAAAGCAGTTGACAAGATCCAAGTAATATGTCCTTCTAGAGTTTTAAATTCATAAGTATTAACATCATAAATTTTGATGGGATGATATTTTTGAGAGTCATCATATCGGCATACACAGCAAACAAGTTTCTGGCTGTCTGGACTAAAAGAAATAGACCTAACTGAAGCTTTATTCTCAGTTAATGTCTGAATATGCTGCCATTTTCCATCTTTAAATTCCCAAATTTTTACAACTTCTTCTTTATCTCCATAAGTCACACCAACAATAGCAATGGCTAGAAATTTACCATTAAGACTAAAACTAACTGAACTTGCTGCTTTAGTCAATCCTGGTAAAGATTGCAATAATTTACCCGTTTTCACATCCCATATTTTGATAGTTTTATCTTTACTACCAGTAGCAATTTGTTTTCCATCACTACTAAAGTCAATTGGAAATACACCTTCTACCTGATCAGGTAAAGTTTTTAAACATTCTCCATTTTCAATGTTCCATATCTTTATACCATCACCGCCACAACTGGCAATTGTTTTACCATCAGGACTAAATTTAACAGTAATCACCCAACCTGTATGTCCTTTTAGCGTTTTTAATAGTTTACCTGTATTCACTTCCCAAATTTTGACTGTTTTATCTATACTGCTACTAGCTATTAATTTACTATCGGGACTAAATGAGATTGATAGTACATAATCATTATGTCCATCACATATAGTAATAAGTTGATTATCTTCCATTCTCCAAATGTAAATTTGTTCATTGATATCGCCACCTGCAAATAGCTTGCCATCTGGGCTGAATTGAACATTTAAAACAGCACCAAAATTATCAATAAATAGACAATTTCTAAATTTTGATTGTGTAAAATTAACATTATGAATATGTATTCTGCTGAAGTCTGTTTGCCACACAGTTAAATGAGAAAAATCATAGTCATTTAAAACAGGTCGCTGTTTCTCTATTCCTTCCTCAATCAATAAATTTATATGAATAGTTTGCCACGCAGTTAAATGAGAAAAATCATAGTCATTTAAAATAGGTTGCTGTTTTTCTATCTGTTCCTGAATCAATAAATTTAGAATATTACCAGCCGCATATCCTGGTTTTTTATTAGGTTGCTTTTTTAAATTAGATAGGATGGGAATTAGCAGATATTCAAGATTTACTTGATTATGTAAATTATTTATTTCACTACGTATTTTCTCTATTAGTTCTAGATGATTTTGAGGAATATTTTTGGACAATTGGTTTAGATTATTATTAATATTTATAAATTCAGATTCGGGGATTAATTGCTCTATTATTGGTTGCAGAATCAAGCGAATTTGAATATTTTTAATAAATTCTTTACCTTGAGCTTTTAAAAGAGCATGAGTAATAAATAATTGTGGTTTATTAGCTCTAATTTCATCTATTATCTGATTGATAAATTGCTTAGTTATATATTCAATCAGCACTGGTTGTAGTGTATATTTATATTCTGTAGAAGTTTCTACTATTACTTCTAGGGGAATTTTACGTTTTAAAGATTGTATATTCTTTTCAATTTGTTGAAGTTTAGATGTTGATAGTATGTCTTCAAGTAGTTCTGAAGCTGAAACAGGTTCTCGATTAATTGCTAACCAGTAAATTATTTCTTTTTCTGTTGGATTTAATCTTTGAAAGTGCCAGTTTAATAAATCATTTTCCATGCTGGTTGCTAAAAGATGTTGTTCTTGGTCTAAAAAAACAGCAATATCTCCCTTATATTTATCTTTAATAAAACCTGCACTTAATTCTAAAAACAGGGGATTACCACCATAAACTTCTATTAGTTTTTCCCAGTCTTCATCTGTAGCTGTAAATTTACCTATGTGGTTAAAAATTTTCTTGACCGCTTCTATTTCCCGTAAACCTGTTAATTCTAAAAGACGCACTGCACCATCTTTATATCTTCTAAATTCAATTTCTGGTGGTATAACTCTGCTAGTCAATAAGACACAACTTTGATGTTTTTGTTGTTGCACTTGTTGTAACATTTGACCATAATCACTATAACCATTTCGATATTTTCCATCTACTAAGATTGATTCAACGTTATCCAAAATTACAAGACAACGATATTTTTGTAAATATGTAATAAATCTCTCAATTTGTAAATTGGGAGATTCTGATAAACTGGTTTCTTGTTGGTGAGAAAGGAACTTGATGATATCAGTGATGATTTCTGTAAATGGTGGAGCGTTCAGGAGCGATCGCCAAATGATATAATCAAACTCACCTTGAATACCTCTTGCTAATTTTACAGATAAATCTGTTTTACCAATCCCACCTTGACCTAACTTTACAGAAAGTCCAGTTTTACCTATTCCACCACTACCTACTATAGCCAATACTCGACAGCGTTCATTAACTATCCATTGCTTTAATTTTTGTAACTCTTGTGTGCGTCCAAAAAAATGGTTAACAGGAGGGACATTTCCCCAATCAGAATAAAAACTTTGAGGATTGACATGACGTAAATTTTCCCAAGTGAGAGGTTCTACCACTGCGGGATTTGTACAAAGCGCAGGTAAAAAAGATGCTCCTGGATGTTGTAATTCATGTTGTTTTAATTTATTTCTAGCTTCTTGAACTGCTAAAAATAGGGGATATTTTTCTTGAGCGAAAAACTCTAAAAAATAACGAAAAAATGACTGAGCGATGAAATTTGACACCTGCTCTTTCATGACAATCACATGAGATATATTCAATTTTGCTAGATCGTTTGCTAATCCCAATCCATCGCAAGAGTTAAAAATTGCTAATCTTAATCCCTGATCAATCGCCATTTCAAAAGCATTATTCAAATCATTAATTGTGAGACTTTCCTGATCATTAATATATATATTTCCCGACTCACCTTGAGTTTTACTATGTCCAGCAAAAAATAAAATATCACAGCCTTTTTCTAACCTTTGTTCTAACTGTTTACGGTTAAAAGGAAAAGGCATAAAGTCTATTTTAGCATCTAAATCATTAATTAATTGTTGAAAAATACTCCGTTCCTGTTGTAAGTCAATGCCTTGATCATCACATAAAACCGCGAGAATTTCTACCTGATTACTTGATTTTGAGCCAACAAATCTACCTTGATAAGAAAGAGATCCAAAACCATGAGTAGCTAAGGGATATTTAGCAAAAAAATCCCATTCATGCCAAGGCAGTTTGCGGATTAAATGATCTTGAATTTGCAATATGACAAAAATTTCATCATTGATATCTAAAAATTCATTTTTATCCCATTGACTGCGGCAATTAACAAATTCTTGACATTGCAGCCAAATATTAAAACTTTGTTCTAGTTTCTGCTGTGCTAATACTAAATTTTCATTAATATCACTGTCATGAACATTTTCACATAGGTCTAATAGTCCTGCATCCAAATTAATAAAATCATCTAATTGTTGTAATAGGTTATTGTCGTGGAGATGATCAGATAAATTATTTATATTGTGCCATAAATCCTGAAAATCCCATTGAGGACATCTGCGGATATAGGTTTGGGTAGGTTTTTTTGCTAATAAAGTTACAGATGAACGACTGCTGACAGTGTGATAGTGAATATCATAAAGCCTTTGCCAAATTTTGTAGAGTCTAGAGAGTAGGGGATCTGGTGGTAAGTTGGCATGATATTCATCTGGTCTTTTTTGGTCTGAGTTCCACCATAACTTGACCCTCACAGGGATATTTTGCTCTAAATTACCTAGTCCTAAGTCAATAATTACTGATTTGTTCATGATATTTACAAGCCTGGTTTATTTCAATTTATTTAATCTGAAAAAAGAATATATTGGATGCTGCGTGTGTATTTTATCAAAAGTTAAGCATAAGAAAATCATAACATAATCATTACTCAGACATGAGTTGAGGTTTGAGGCTTTAAACTTATTTATAGTTAATTCGACATAGTACAAGTCATATGTTCTTTAAACAGGCTAAGGCATTGGTATTAGGAACTATTTTGGGAATAACAGGAATTTCCTTTGTGGATATTAAACAAGCTATCTCCCAACCAGCACCTCCATTATCTAGCGTGGCCATAACTGCTGTCCAACGGTTTAGGAAACATGGATATTTACAAATGGGCTGCTCCTAATTCTTCGTCAGGCACAGTTGAATTGACAAATGGTTATCGGGACTTAGGCAAAAAAATAGACCAAAAACACTTATAATCTAGATATATCAAGCTTTCACATCGAAACTAACTCTCATGAAAGAGACAACACCC
>OMJF01000140.1 GCA_900299285.1 Anabaena sp. 54
AATAATAAACAAAGAAAAACTTTAGAATTAATTTTTACAAATCCCGTACCAGCAAACATTATTTGGCAAGATATTGAAAGTCTATTTATAGCTTGAGGAGGTGATGTTAGTCAAGGAAGCGGTTCAAGAGTTAGAGTTAAATTAAATGATGTCCGAGGTTATTTTCATGAACCACATCCAGAAAAAGAAACCGATAAAGGAGCAGTAAAATCAGTGAGAGAATTGTTGATAAAAGCAGGAATTGAACCATAAATAGATTGTTAAATCAACCACAATAAAACTGAGTGAGGATTATTAAAATTATGTTGACTTATAAAGGATATACAGCATCAATTGAAGTAGATGTAGAAGCAGGAATACTTTTTGGTCGTGTTCTGGATATTAATGATGTAATTACATTTAAAGCCAAAACAGTAGAAGAAGCACGTCAAGAATTTCAGACTTCTATTGATGGTTATTTAGCTTTTTGTGAAGAATTAGGAGAAGAACCAGATAAACCTTTTTCTGGTAAATTACCATTTAGAACAACTCCAGAACATCATCGGAAAATTTTTATTGCAGCTAAAAAAGCTGGTAAAAGTATCAATGCTTGGATGGATGAAATTTTAATCAATGCTGCTGAAAAGTCAGTTAAAGCATAGATTAAATGTTTTGGATAAATACAATTTTCATCAACCTTCACATATAAGGATGTAGTTATGAATGCTTTAACTGTCAATTTAAAATCAGTGATAGATATGACTGATGATCAGTTTTTTCAACTATGTCAAAATAACCGGGAATTAAAATTTGAAAGAACAGCAAATGGGGATTTAATTATTATGCCACCAACAGGAGGAGAAACGGGAAATCGGAATGCGGGTATTACTGCTCAACTTTGGATTTGGAATGAGCAAAATAAAGAAGGTGTAGTTTTTGATTCTTCTACTTGTTTTAAGTTGCCAAATGGTGCGGATCGATCTCCTGATGCTTCTTGGATAAAGTTAGAAAGATGGAATACTTTAACTGATGAGGAAAAACAAAAGTTTCCTCCTATTTGTCCTGATTTTGTAATTGAGTTACTTTCTCCTAGTGATAGTTTGAAAACTACACAAGAAAAGATGAGGGAATATATAGAAAATGGTGTACGTTTGGGTTTATTACTTAATCGTAAATCTCATCAAGTGGAAATTTATAGACCAGGTAAAGAGGTTGAGTTTTTAGATTCTCCTGTTACGGTTTCGGGGGAAGATGTTTTAAAGGGGTTTGTTTTGAATTTGGGGATGATTTGGTAATATTGTTTATATAGTAAATATACCAAAGAGATAAACTTATGCGTGGAATTAACATTGGAATTGCAAGTGCTATTAGTTTGCTGGCTGTCGCTGTTGTTTCTAAACCTATGATGGCAGAAACAACTAAAACTCTATCAAAATCTGTCTCAAGTCAAACTAAAACTTCTGATGATTTTTTCAAAGTAGCAATTTGCGTGCCATTTGCTGGTTGTCGAGATACTCCATCTATTTCAGTACCCTCTTTAGACAATCTTGTGAAAGGTGAGATTTATAAAGCTCTAGCGAATGTTTTGGCAGAACAAGAGCCAATTGCTTCTAGTGCTAACAAAATTTTCCCTACAGTTGATGTTCTTCCAGGAGGTGCATTTCGACCTAGAGGAGTAAGTGTATTTTTAAATAAGCAAATTCGTACTTCTGTTGATGGAACTGTAATGTTACGACCAGGAGACTATACGATCCCAGTGGATGTGTTTTGTATGAAGCATAGTGCTTCAAGTCCATCTGGTCATAAGTATTTACTCGCACGTTTAAAAGGCAAAATGGCTGACGTTATTACTGCTTTGAATTCTAGATCGGTTGGTTCTGGAATATCACATCAGCAACTTCAAGTTTTATCTTGGAATATTCAGGCAGGAATGAAATACGAGGCAATGTCTCCTGATAATCGTGCAATTGTTGACAAGTTGCTACCAGATTATAAATCTCGAATGTCTCAGAGTTTTCTTGAAAAAGTTGAGTCTCAATATAACCAATTCAGATTTCCAAACTTACCATCTTTTAATTCAGCGTTAGATCGATTGGGAGATGCAGGAAACATAGTTAAGCAGTACAGGCAATTTAGTAGCAATTTGCGCCAATATGGAGGTGATTACAATTCATTATCCCGATTATTGATTACTTCAGGAAAATTAAATGCCCGTGGAGGAGTTAATAACACGCCGTGGAGTAAAATAAGTGACCGTATTTATGGGCGTATGGTAACAGAAGGAAATGCTGGAACTCCTGGTGAACTACAAATTCGCGTTCTACCAGAACTTACTAATAGTTCTATCTATAGCAAAGGTGCTTTAGTAGCATCTAATAATCTAACGAATACATTACCTCAAAAACAAATCAGTAGCCAACTTGTTGCTGCGAAACCTGTTAGCAAAGTTGATATTACTAATCTTGTCGCAGACCCACAAAATTCAAATATTCAGCCTCTTTCGATGTCTCCAATACAATATTGCCCAGTAAATCCTCCTTCAAATATTACACCTCCCATTTCTTCTGCAAAAAATAGTCCTTACAAATTAATTATATATGTTGCAAGGGGAAAAACTCTTCCGCCATTTGGACACTCATGGATTGAATTATCCGATGGAAAATCTTCTAAGTATTATGGCTTCGAGCCAACAGTTCTCTTTGATAACAATGCATCTACACATCAAAAGCTAAATTTGGTTTTTCAAGAAATCATAGGGGTTTCAGGAAAACTTGATGATAGCAGCAATCTACCCTATGACGTAAAAAAGGAATATACGATTACTGAACAAGGGTATAATGATGCTAATAAAACAATTCGCCAATGGAATACTACTTATGAAATAGGAACACTTCATCACTGTACAACCTTTGCTGGAGATGTTGCAGACTCATCAGGAGCGATACCAAGAAATAAAATGTCCGTGTTGGCTAGATGGTGGTTCGATTTGTTTCTCGTTACTCCCGATGATTTGGCGAACTACTTAAGTTTACATTAGGACAAACTCATGTTATACAGTGCGATCGCTTTTAGGAGTTTGGGAGTGCGATCGCTGTTTTGGGGATTTGGGATGTTCGATCACTGTTTGGGGTTTTGGGGAAGTGCGATCGCTGTTTTGAGGTTTTTGGGGATGCGATCGCTTTTTTTGGGGTTCTTGGGATGTGCGTAGCGAAGCGCACCGAAGGTATCGCTGTTTTGGGGGTTTTGGGATGTGCGTAGCGAAGCGCACCGAAGGTATCGCTGTTTGGGGGTTTTTGGGAGTGCGATCACTGTTTTGAGGTTTTGGGAGTGCAATCGCTGTTTGAGGTTTGGGGATGTGCGTAGCGAAGCGCACCGAAGGTATCGCTTTTTGGGGGTTTGGGGAAGTGCGATCGCGTTTGGGGATGTTGAGAGTGCGTAGCAAAGCGCACCGAAGGTATCGCTTTCTGGTAATCTAATTATAGAATAATCAATATAATGATAGATATGTATGTCAGCTAAAGATGTTTTTCATGAAGTTGTCAAAATAGCCTTACAAAAAGATGGTTGGCAAATTACAAATGATCCACTTACAATTAGTGTAGGAGGAGTTAATCTTTCTATTGATTTAGGTGCAGAAAAGCTGATTGGTGCAGAACGTGAAGGACAAAAAATAGCAGTAGAAGTAAAAAGTTTCTTACAGAAGTCTTCCGCTATTTCTGAATTTCATACCGCATTAGGGCAATTTATTAATTATCGAGGTGCATTGAAAAGACTACAACCAGATCGTGTTTTATATTTAGCAGTACCTTTAACAACTTATAAAACATTTTTTCAACTTGATTTTCCCAAGGAGATGATTGTAGAAAATAGTGTAAAAATGGTAATTTATGATGTAGAAAAAGAGGTGATTTTTCAATGGATAAATTAACTCAATACCGTCAAATTGTCCAATCAATATTAAAAGAATATGGTGAAGCACAACCAGCTTACGGCAATATAGAAGTTGAGACAATTTTTGATACACAACGGGATCATTATCAAATAGTTCATGTCGGTTGGGAAGGTCAAAATTGGGTACATAGTTGTATTATTCATATTGATATTAAAGGTGGTAAAATTTGGCTGCAATGGAATGGTACAGAGGATGATATTGCTGCTAATTTGGTAGCTGCTGGAGTGAGTAAACAGGATATTGTTTTAGGGTTTCAATCTCCTTTTATGAGGCAGTTTACAGAATATGCAGTTAGTTAGAACATATTCGCAATTTTTTTGAATTATGTAATGAGGATGTAGTTATGAATGCGTTAACTGTCAATTTAAAATCAGTGATAGATATGACTGATGATCAGTTTTTTCAGCTATGTCAAAATAACCGGGAATTAAAATTTGAAAGAACAGCAAATGGGGATTTAATTATAAATTGATAGCTAAAAATGAGGGGATGTGCGATAGCGCAAGCGCTGACTTGTCAGTTCGCATAAATTTAGGTAGAAATGTTGTATAATCTATATAATATTCTACAATCTAACAATAAATGATTCAAACATTTAAAAATAAATCCTTAGAAAATCTATTTAAAGAAAATTTTAATAAAGGAATCCCAGCAAACCTAGAAAAGAAAATTAGAATTAGATTAGAAGTTATAGACTCAGCTTTAATTGTAGATGATATGAGATTACCAGGTTATGATTTACATCAATTAAAAGGAGATAGAAAAGGAACTTGGTCAATTAAAGTATCAGGAAACTGGCGAATAACCTTTAAATTTGAAGATGGTGATGCTTATGATGTTAATTTAGAAGATTATCATTAATATTGTGTCACCATAGTAGTAAATAGTTGAACATTGTTAAATAAATTTCACCAAACTATCAAGGAGCATTAATTATGAATAATTGGCAAAATATTACTGATGAAAGATTAGCAAGACCAATACATCCAGGTGAAGTAATTGCTGATATTTTAGATGATTTAGAAGTTAATTATCACGATTTTGCCGAAGTCTTAGGAGTATCTCATCAAACAATTCAAGAAATTATTAATGGTGAAAAATCCATTACGGTAGATATTGCCATTCGTCTAGGTAAGGCGCTGGGAAATGGACCGAGATTGTGGTTAAATCTTCAGCAAAAGGTTGATGTTTGGAATGCTTTGCAAAGTCACCAAGAAGAATATAATAAAGTTATGACATTGGTTTAGAAGAAATATGGATTTTATTACTCTCTATTTACCTACATCAATTCAATTAACTGATGATCAATTTTTTGAATTATGTTAAATCAATGAATCAATTAGATTTGAACGAAATCCTGATCATAGTTTAATATTAAAACCTTTATTGGGTGGTATAACTAGCAATATTAATGCTGGTTTAACTACTCAATTAGCAAATTGGAACGATGAAAAATCACAAGGTGTAATTTTTGGTTCTGATGTCCGGTTTATTTTACCAAATCATGCTATTCGTTGTCCTAGCGCTTCTTGGATAAAGTTAGAAAGATGGAATGCTTTAACTGATGAGGAAAAACAAAAGTTTCCTCCTATTTGTCCTGATTTTGTAATTGAGTTACTTTCTCCTAGTGATAGTTTAAAAGTTACACAGGAAAAGATGAGGGAATATATTGACAATGGTGTACGTTTGGGGATATTAATTAATCGTAAATCTCGTCAAGTGGAAATTTATAGACCTGGTAAGGAGGTTGAGGTTTTAGATTCTCCTGTTACGGTTTCGGGGGAAGATGTTTTAAAAGGTTTTGTTTTGAATTTGGGGATGATTTGGTAATATTTACAATTACAGCACTTTGTGTAACGGTTTGGTACAATAGTTGAGAAGATAAAAGTAAAAAATAAGATGAAACCTTACTCAGTAGATCTGCGGGAGAAAATTA
>OMJF01000141.1 GCA_900299285.1 Anabaena sp. 54
GCTAACCCCTTACCATAATAAGCCAGGTGAATAAACTTTGGTTTTTGCTTAATTGCTGCGTCAAAAGCCCGTATTGCTTCTGGATAACGACCTAAGCGCCACAGTTGATTTCCCCTTTCTAACCATTGACTGGCGGTAGTATTACCTTGAGAAACATCTACTGATAAAATCGCTGTTTGAATAGACTCAACTTCTTGTTGATTTAGTTCTGGTGGTGGGGAGGTTTCTACCTTTTGTGCTTGGGTATTCAGTCGAGTAGCTAATGCCAAAAATGTACTCACGGGAATACCCAAACTATTACCTAATTGGATAGTTTCTTTACTATTACTATTATCAATAGCAGCTTGTCCTTCAGTTCTGCCATGAATACCAATTACCCGCCCTTGGGAATCTAAAACAGGTCCCCCACTCATACCGCCAAAGGTGATACTACTATAAACTAATTCATATCCTCCTGTTAAAGAAACTGCACTTTGGGCTGTACTAGAACTGTTGTTTTTAAAATCTGATTGGGTAGTAGTTAATAATCCTTGTTCCTTACTATAAATCTTTCCTAATGTGAACCGCCAAGGTGATTTTTCTCCTAACCTGGGATAACCCGCTGTGAACATATATTCATCATCTTTTATGGGATAATTTGCTAAAGTCGCAACTTGATAATTTTCCCCACTGGTGAATTTAACTACTGCTAAATCTACCCCCTCTTCTAATTTAATGGTGCTTGGTTCTACGGGATATTGTTTACCATCTACTGTGAGGATTTTATAGGTATTTGGCTCACATTTCCCTACTTTATCAGGTGGTTTACAAACTACATGAGCCGCAGTTAACACGGTGTAAATATCTCCTTGTTTAGCGATAATAATTCCTGAACCATTATTACCGCTACTGCTATCAATTTTGACGGTAATTTGTTGAGCTTTTGCTTCTAATTCTCCTAACCAACCTGTTAATGGTACTTCTGCTATTTGCTGTTTAATATCTGGTATAGGTAGATTATAAGCGGTGAGAACTTCTGGTTTAACTTGAGCTAAAACAGTTTTAATGGGTATTCCCCAACTGAGTTTTCTAAATTCTTGAATTTCTGTATTTGTGGGGCTTTTTCCGTTGGTATAAACATAACCAGAATTGGATAAAGGATAGGAACTAATGCCATTAATTCCTACTAAATTTCCGAAACTACTAATAATTGGACCGCCACTCATTCCTTGTTGAATATCGCTGGTATAGCCAATTTCATAACCATCTTTTAAACTGGGTTGAGAGATGATTTGTTGTACTTTTCCTGTTGTCAATACTAATTTATCCTCAGATACAGCATATCCTGCGGCCATAACTGGTGTTTCTAAGTTAATATCAAAAGATGCAATTCTGTCAGCAATTTCTGATGGTAAACAATATTCTTTATTAGATGTAAATTCTAATATAGTTAAATCAAATTTATCAAAGTTAGTATTAGGTAAAATTTTAGCTGCATATTTTTGACCATCGGCTGTGATAATATTGATATTATTAATTCTTCTGACAACGTGGGAATTAGTCACTACTAAATAAGAATTACCTTTTCTAGCGAAAATTGTCCCGGAAGCGCCTCTTTCTTTGTCTCTGACTCTAACTGTGATTTGTTTAGCAATGGTTTGTAATTGTGGGTCTGAATAAATACCTTTTTGTGGGTCTACTGGTTGTAATTTGCACCTTTGCGAGGTCTGTGTAAGTAGTTTTGTTGTCTTGGTTTGGGTTTCTGTTGCTGACACTAGATAAGGTAGCAGCAGTAAGCAGGAAATAATGGCGATTTGACGTTTCATGATTAGTTAAATAGTTTTTTTATCAGTAGTGATTTACCCCCCCTAATTTCCCCTTGGGGAAAACCGGTATTTTGTCCCCTCCCTTTTGTAAGGGGAGGGTGAGGGTGGGGTATCTTGTCCCCTCCCTTTTCTAAGGGGAGGGTGAGGGTGGGGTATCTTGTCCCCTCCCTTTTCTAAGGGGAGGGTGAGGGTGGGGTATCTTGTTATTTAGAGATTTTTTTGAGATATTCACCCAGATTCAAGTAAGTATTTTCACCTGAACTTTGCCAAGTTAAGTCTGAAGTTCTACCTTCTCTGATGTCATTAAGTTCGGCTAGAACTGTAGTGGGATTTACACCTGGTTTGACGCTAAATAAAATATTTTGTTGATTGCATTCACCAGGTTTAGCCGCACAGATAACTCCTAAGCCATTCAACTTACCGGTAGTTAAATAATCTAATCGGCCTTGTTCGTAAAATTGCTGGAATTTTTTACTTACTTGTTCACAGCGTCTTTTAGGAGTCCATTCGCTACTGGGAAAAGAGTCAGATTTCCAAGCAATTATGGGTACATAAGGCTGAGGTTTTTTGTCGGGAACGAAGGCCATGGTAGTGGGAACTTTTTCCGTATTACCTTGGTAAGAAATTGAACGACAAGCAAAACTAACTTCTTGCTTGGGAATCTCTTGACTCAAACCGGGGTTAACACTCAGGGTTACTGTTAATGCGGTGAATGCTAAGACACTAGTTAATGCTGGTAGTTGCATAATGCTTGACCTTTGATTACTGAATTTTGGTGATTATGGTGCTACTTTTTTTAAACTTTATAGGTGTTGGTGAGTGAAAATATGAATTTTTCTCACGCAGAGGCGCAGAGGCGCGGAGTTTGAGACATGGAATTTTTGATTTTCATGTCTCAATTCAGCAAGGCTACTTGATACACACATAACTGATTGTACACTATTTTTTTGAAAATATTCAGATGTTTACTTAGAAGTTAATTTTATGATACAATCTAATTTGATGGATCAATCCTGTACTTTTATCATGTACTATTGTACCCGACCGCACTGCCCTAGTCCCGAAAACCGTTTTCCCGACTCTCCAGATTCTCATACTACGTCGGGAATATTTTGTCAAGCTTGTGGAATGCCTCTAATATTAAAGGGGAGAAAGGGACATTATCAAACTATTAAACCTCTGGGGAAAGGAGGATTTGGTGCTACTTTTCAAGCTATTGATTTAGATTCTGTGAATCAGCGTCAATGTGTGATCAAACGATTGAATATTAATGACAACCCGGAAATTTCTGACAAACTTGTTGAAGGAATCAAAGCAGCTTTTGATCGAGAAGCTCAGGCTTTAGAATTTTTAGGTGATAATAGCGGGAATATTCCCACTTTATATGATTATTTTTCTTTTACCGCTCCTGCTTTTGGTCAACAAGAAGAGCTTGAGTTTAAATATTTAGTACAACAATATATCCAAGGTGAAGATCTATCTCAGGAACTCAGAAGAAAAGGTCGTTTTTCCGAAACAGAGACTTTAGCTTTTTTAAAGCAAATTTTACCGATTTTACAATTTATTCATGACCAAAATTCTATTCATCGAGATATTAAACCTAGTAATATTGTTAGGGAAACAGCAACACAAAAACTATTTTTAATTGATTTTGGGGCGGTGAAACAAGTTGTTTCTGGTGAAACAAATATAAAAAAATCTCTACCTATTTTTACAAAAGTATACGCTTCTCCTGAACAAAGACCTCAAGAAGGAAGAATAGGAGAAATTTATCCGTCTAGTGATTTATATAGTTTGGCTGTTACTTGTCTGGAGTTACTCACAGGTATAACTCCCGTTGATTACCTTGACAATAATTACCGAAATTGGCGACAACAAGCTAGTAGCATTATTAGCTCTTCTCTAGCTAATATTTTAGATAAAATGCTCAAGGTTAATCCTAGACACCGTTTTCAATCAGCAGCAGAAGTTATGACGGCTGTAAATGAATATCGAATAACCACACAACCAGATCATTCAGTCAATAATAATAATAGTACAAAGCCCATCATTAAACCATCTCAAAATTTAAAATTTTTACTCATAAAATCGGCTTTTTTAATAACTTTAATAACTACTGGTGTAATAGGTGTTAATAGTTATTTGCAACCACCAATTAACGTAGTAGAATATGCAAAATCTGGGATTAAGTTTAAATATCCTCAAAATTGGCAAGAAACGCCAGCCATAGATAAATTAACGCGAATTGTCCCGAAAAATACAATTTCATCTTCTCTAACTCCAGAATTTTTTATCACTATAGAAGAGTTATTCCAATCAGAGACTTTGGAAGATTATACTAAGTTTTCTATCAGACAAATTGAAGCATTAGGACAAAATGCGAAAATTATCAAATCTGGACAAATACAACTTGGTGAAACACAAGGTTATCAAGTAGTTTATGAGTTGAGAGATAATATCCACAAGGTAAATTTCCAAGAAATGCAAGTATGGATTGTTAATGGTAAAAAAGCCTATATTCTCACCTATCGCGCTGAAGATAAATCCTATCCAGAGTTTGCGAAAACTGTGGAAGACACCATAATTAAATCCTTTACACTGGAAAAACCCACCCCTGACAAACCCATAAGTCCAATCTGGTAATAAGGTTATAATCACCTACTAAGGTTTGCGAATATATCCCCATTTACCACCTACAAAAAAAGCTTTTCCTTGTTCCTGATCTGGTTTTAATTCTCCACCAACATTAACTAAAGCCATACCTTCAGAAAAAGGTTTAGCGAAATCGAAAGTTAGTGGAATTATTAAATCACCGTATTGATTAATGTATCCCCACTTTTCTCCCATTTTCACAGCAGCTAATTCTTCGGAAAAAATATCAGCTTCATCAAATTGAGGATTGATAATAAACTGACCAGTTCTATCTATATAACCCCATTTATTCCCAACTTGAACTACAGCTAAACCTGCGTCAAAACTCCTAGCATCATCAAATTCAGCTAAAATTACAATGCTACCAGTTTTATCAATATATCCCCATTTATCCCCTATTTTTACCGCTGCTATATCTGAAAAAAATGATTTAGCTTCATCAAATTGAGGAGAAATAATCATTGTTCCTACTTCATCAATATACCCCCATTTATTCCCTATTTTTACCGCTGCGACAGCTTCAGAAAAGGACATAGCATCATCAAATTTAACAGGAATAATTTCTTTACCTGTTTTATCAATATATCCATATTTACTCTTCATGCTGACTAAAGCCATTTCTGCTGTAAAAGGTGCAGCAGTATCATACTTTAAACGGGTGATAAATTTACCTGTTTGCTCAATATAACCATATTTATACCCTACTTTAACGGCTGATATTCCTTCAGATAATGGCTCAACCCAATCGAATTTTACTTTGAGTCGAATTTGCTGTGATGTGGGATTTATGTAATAATAATCATCCTTATTGCTGCGGCGATGAGTAAAGCTATACTTTTTGATTTCTTTCGCGTCAAATATTCCTGGAGGTTGGGAATAAATCCCAGATTTGAGAACTTTGGCTAAAGCATCATTATCTTCTCGTAAACCTTCATAAAAAAAGCAAACTTCCCCTTGAATACCAACAGAACGGTTATAGTTTATTGTTTTAATTAAATGTTCTGGCGTAATTCGATATGTACTTTGTTTGATCAGAATACCAGGAATTAATTGAGGTAATTGTTGTTTGGTAAATTGTTTTTCACGAAGTCTATCAATGTCTCTCTGATAAATTTCAAATTCCCTGTGATATAATTGGGGATGAATTAAATCAACTAATCCTAAATCAATCCAAGTTTGAGAGTCTTGTAGGTAATTTTCATACCCCCAACGATAAGCATTGGGAGACATGGAAATAATCAATTCAGGATTAACATTAATTATCTCTCGATAAGCACGACTTAAAAAATTGGAGAGAATATCAGCCCGCCATTTTGTCCATTCTGGATCTTGATAATTTTCCGGTGGTTGTTTATTAAATTCTTGCTGATATTGAGAAATAGTTTTCTTGTCATAACCACCTTCAATTGGTAAAGAAGGAAAACGATCATCCCCTTGAATTCCAGCAACTTCATATTTTTTGACGACTTCTAAGAATAAACTTAATAAAAAGTCCTGCACTTCATTATCAAGAGCATTTAACCAATCAAAACCATTTTTAGTTAATAATTTACCAGTATAATCAATGGCTGCCCATTCTGGTTTTTTAGCGATGATTGATCCACCGTTTTTTTGATAAGAACTCGCAAAACCATATTCAAACCAAGGAATAACTGCAAGATTCACTTTTTTAGCTTCGGTAATTAATTCGGCTAAAGGATCTCTACCTTGAAAGCGCGGATTTATTTTTACTCCGAATTGTTTCTCCATGACCTGGCTGGGATAGGTTGTTAAGCCCTGATTCCAAACAACGGGAAAGACAACGTTAAATCCCGTCTCGGCTATAAATTTTATCGCCTCAGCAATGTTTTCCTGCTTATCAAAGACTTTACTAGCTGTGGTTGTTATCCAAACGCCGCGAATTTCCATAATTCTATTTTAGATTTTAGATTTGAGATTTTAGATTTGAGATTTTGAAATGTTTTCCAACTCATGAAAGTGGGGTTTGTCTGTGTAGCTAGAATTTCTAATTGCTGCTATTTTAGATTTTCTCTTACTAATGTCCATCCTTTTGAAAAAGCATTTGCTTCTTCAAATTTGGGGGGAATTACAAATTTTCCACTTTTGTCAATATAACCCCATTTATTATCTTTTTGCACTGGTGCTAATCCTTGGGAAAAACTATCAGCTTGATCAAATTGTGGGGAAATTACAAATAATTCTCTTCCCGGAATATATTGAAAAGGTACAGTGGGAATTTCTATAATTCGACAAATAAATGCGGCTATCTCACCTCTGGTTAGACTTTGATTAGGACGCAAAAGTTGAATGTCTGGGTAATTAACAACTATGCCCTTTTCCGTTGCAGCAGCGATCGCTCCTATGGCATAATTAGGAATATTTTCAAAGTCGGTATAATACTTTTTTAAAGTATTTATAGGTTCAATTGTCGCACCATATTTTAACCCGGACACCAAAGCTGTTAAAGCTTGTACACGGGAAATAATTTGATTGGGTTTAAAAGAACTATTGGGATATCCAGATAGATAATTTGTTTGGTATGCTTGGTCTATCGCCTTAGCAGCCCAATAATTAGGGGGAACATCTTTAAAAGTCACCCCTGGACGAGATGAGGCCTGTTTCAATGCTAATGATGTATAAATAATCACAGCAAACTCCGCACGGGTTACGGGTGCATCAGGGCGAAAAGTCCCATCTGGATATCCTTTTAAGATATTTTGTCCAGCAGCAGCCAGAACAGATGCTTTTGTCCAATGGCTTTGAATATCTGAAAACATAGACCTATTCCACAAAAATATGCTTTATTACTCCACATTGGGCAATAATACTACACTTTAAAGATGTGAAGACCGATCTAGCAATTGCGCCAAATATTTTTACAATGATCCTATTAAACGGTAGTTTGTTATTCTAAAAGCTTATGCAGCCGACTAACCCCAATCAATTTACAGAAAAAGCCTGGGAAGCGATCGCTCACACACCCGATGTAGCAAAACAGTATCAGCAACAGCAGTTAGAAAGTGAACATCTGATGAAAGGGTTACTGGAACAGGAGGGACTGGCCAGTGCGATTTTCACTAAAGCCGGCGCGAACCTGCAAAAAGTCCGTGATCGTACTGAGCAATTTATCCAACGTCAACCCAAGGTATCCGGTTCTAGCACTTCCGTATATTTAGGACGCAGTTTAGATACATTGTTAGATCGGGCAGAAAAATATCGTCAAGAATTTAAAGACGAATTTATTTCTATTGAACATTTATTACTAGGTTACGCCAAAGATGACCGTTTTGGCAAGAGTCTCTGTCAAGAATTTGGTTTAGACGAAAACAAACTCAAAAATATTATCAAAGAAATTCGGGGGAAACAAAAAGTGACTGACCAAAATCCAGAAGGTAAATATCAATCACTAGAGAAGTACGGACGGGATCTCACAGAAGCCGCCCGTAAAGGTCAACTAGACCCCGTAATTGGTCGTGATGATGAAATTAGACGTACAATACAAATTCTCTCCCGCAGAACCAAAAATAACCCGGTTTTAATTGGTGAACCTGGAGTTGGTAAAACCGCAATTGCGGAAGGTTTAGCTCAACGCATAGTTGCGGGTGATGTTCCCCAATCTCTCAAAGATCGTAAATTGATTAGTTTAGATATGGGGGCTTTAATTGCGGGGGCTAAATTCCGGGGTGAATTTGAAGAACGTCTCAAGGCCGTATTAAAAGAAGTCACAGAATCTGGTGGCAATATTGTCTTATTTATTGATGAAATTCATACCGTTGTTGGTGCGGGTGCTACCCAAGGGGCTATGGATGCAGGAAACTTATTAAAACCGATGTTGGCGCGAGGTGAATTACGCTGTATTGGGGCGACAACTTTGGATGAATACCGCAAATATTTGGAGAAAGACGCGGCTTTAGAAAGACGCTTTCAACAAGTTTATGTAGATCAGCCTAATGTTGTTGATACAATTTCTATTTTGCGGGGTTTAAAAGAACGTTATGAAGTTCATCATGGGGTGAGAATTTCTGATAGTTCTCTTGTGGCTGCGGCTACTTTATCTAATCGTTATATTAGCGATCGCTTTCTCCCTGACAAGGCTATTGATTTAGTGGACGAAGCCGCTGCTAGACTGAAAATGGAGATTACTTCTAAACCCGAAGAACTGGATGAAATAGACCGGAAAATTCTCCAATTGGAAATGGAAAAACTCTCTTTACAAAAAGAAAGTGATCCTGCTTCCCGTGAACGTTTGGAAAGATTAGAAAAAGAACTGGCCGACCTCAAAGAAGATCAAAGAACTCTCAGCACACAATGGCAATCTGAAAAAGATATTATCACTAAAATTCAGTCAATTAAAGAAGAAATTGACCGCGTGAATTTAGAAATTCAACAAGCGGAAAGAAACTATGATCTCAACCGGGCTGCGGAGTTAAAATATGGTAAATTAACAGACCTACACCGCCAATTACAAGCAGTAGAAACCGAACTTTCTCAAACCCAAAAAACCGGAAAATCACTATTACGGGAAGAAGTCACAGAATCCGATATTGCGGAAATTATTTCTAAATGGACAGGTATTCCCCTGCATAAGTTGGTAGAATCAGAAAAAGAAAAACTATTACATTTAGAAGATGAATTACATCATCGTGTTGTTGGTCAACAAGAAGCTGTTACCGCTGTAGCAGATGCTATTCAACGTTCTCGCGCTGGACTTTCTGACCCTAACCGTCCCATTGCTAGTTTTATATTCTTAGGTCCAACTGGTGTTGGTAAAACGGAACTCGCTAAAGCTTTAGCGGCTTATATGTTCGACACCGAAGAGGCTATGGTACGTATTGATATGTCCGAATATATGGATAAGCATAATGTTTCTCGTTTAATCGGTGCGCCTCCGGGCTATGTCGGTTATGAGGAAGGAGGACAATTAACTGAAGCTATTCGTCGTCGTCCTTATGCGGTGATTTTATTCGACGAAATCGAAAAAGCGCACCCTGATGTTTTTAATATTTTCCTACAAATTCTCGATGATGGTCGGGTGACAGATGCTCAAGGTCGCACAGTGGACTTTAAAAATAGTATCATCATTATGACCAGTAATATCGGTTCTCAATATATCCTTGATGTAGCTGGAGATGATACCCGTTACGACGAAATGCGAAATCGGGTTATGGAAGCAATGCGAAATAGTTTCCGTCCAGAATTTCTAAACCGTCTGGACGAATTAATTATTTTCCACAGTTTACAAAAATCAGAATTACGTCATATTGTTCAATTACAGGTAGATAGATTAAGAGAACGACTAACAGACAGGAAGATGTCTTTGAAATTATCTAGTTATGCCCTTGACTTTTTAGCAGAAGTAGGATATGATCCTGTATTCGGTGCAAGACCTTTAAAAAGAGCTATTCAGCGGGAATTAGAAACCCAAATAGCCAAGGCCATCTTACGAGGTGATTTTAGCGACGGTGACACCATTTTTGTAGATGTCCAAAATGAGCGTCTTTCCTTTAACCGCTTACCAGCAGAGGTTTTTACAGGTTAGCAGGGTTACAGGGTTACAGGGTTACAGAGTACAGTGGTTCAGGAAAGGTAAAAGTATTTTCCTGACCACTGACCACTGACCACTGACCACTGACCACTGACCACTGACCACTGACCACCAACAACTATTTGTAATTACAAAGCACTTGTCGCATTTTACAGAGATTTGCTGGTAATTCCAAATTCATGGCTTGTTGAATAAAAATTGCAGGAATGGGAATATTGGGGGTGGCTTGTACAGTATAGGCTAATAGAGTACCATTACCCATGTCTTTAAGCTCTAAATTAGCATGAAAATCTGTAAATGTGCCTCTTTCCATGCGAAACTGAATCTGTTGTCCTACTACTTCCACCACACGCAGATAAATTTCTACTTGAGCCGTGAAAAATAAAAAGGCTTTTTGTGCTGATTGATACAGACGTTTAATGTCACCTTTAGAGATAACTTCGCTTTTAGTAATATCAGGAAAATATTGTACCCAACGAGGATAATCTGTAATTTGTTGCCAAACATGGGATCTAATTAAGGGAATATACATAGAGGCTGTGACAGCACCACCCCAGTGAGTATGGGACTTAGTTTGTAGTAACACTTCACCCTGAATCAATAATCTCTGCTGATCTTGATTCCAGAGTATATCTGATAATGGTAAGCTGGCATCAGGTATGCTTTTAAGATTGGAGTTTGACATATATGATATTCTCGCAGATATAGTAATTTTGACGACTTTTTAACGGATTTTTTACTTGGCCTTAATTCAATTTACGGCGCTTAATTTTAATTACAGTCAAATTCATGGATTTTTCGCAGACAATTAGTCTAAAGTTGATTTTAAATGATCAGATCATGATTTCCCCGTCAGTGCGTAAATTGGAGTTAAAAGGAAAACATCGTGAGTAAATCTTCCTTGAGTGGCAAATTAATCCAGGGTTTTGGTATTCTCTTGGGTATAAGTGTAGCCCTATTTCTGCTCAGAGGTTTTGGCATTATTACTAATTTTCCCGGTGGTTTAATTACTTTACTGTTTTTTGGGGCGATCGCATCGGCAATTTTAAGTTATTGTTCAAAGAGATGGTGGCGTTTATAGTCTCACAAACAATAAGTAGGTTGGTGTTAAAAATTGTCGTTATGACAAGGGAACAGGGAACTCTTAACTGGGAACAGGTTTTGGGCAACTTTACTTTTCGTTACTTATGTCGGTTTTTTTCCGTTCA
>OMJF01000142.1 GCA_900299285.1 Anabaena sp. 54
AACTGTTAGGAAAACAGGATTTAATTACCATCGAAGCAGTAGATATTCTCGCTAGTCGAGTATTTAGAGAAGGTGTTCCTGATTGCGAAACTGAAAGTTGATTAATTTGGTAATTGGTAATTGGGGATTGGTTAGTGGTAAAGATAAAACAACTGACAACTGACAACGAACAACTTGTTATGGAATTAAAATCGCGTGATTGAAGCTGAAGTTCATTTATCATTACATAACTTCCGGCGATCGCAGGACGGGTTTAAAGTTGAAAATTCGCAACCAAAAGCCTTTGGATTTTTCAGTTAAGGATTATGAAGGGCGTGTCATTGAAATGGCTGAAGTTGCTAATTAGTTATTATCAAGGTGGGCATTGCCCACCAAGGAGATAATTAAAAAATATCTTTCCGCTTTTGCAAACCAAAAGTTATTAACAAATAAACCGTAGCGTGTAACAACAAAATTCCCCAATTTAAACTTAAATTTCCCCAAGTTGGATCATATACAGATGTGGCTTCAAATGCACCAGGGAATTTATGTTCTTTAGGTATTAAAGCATTAATATTTAATATTGTTCCATAAGCACCAACAGACCAACGACTAATCATTAACCACGATAAAATTTTACTGACAATATCTTCGGTTTTAAACAATACTCCAGAAAAAATAATTTGTGGCAAAATTAGCAATGCCAAAGTGCTATTTGCTTGACTACTATTTTTGACAATTGCAGAAATAAGTAACCCTAAACTGAAACTAGAAAACAAGGTAAGAAAACTGGTAATTAATAATCCCATATTCCAAGAAATTAATTCTGGGTTGGGAGATTTGAAACCTATGAGAATTATAATTAGAATCAACAGAGTTTGCGCTAGTGCTAAACCTGATAAAATTGTAATCTTAGAACCTAGATAAGCAAATAATCCTAAATTCACTAATCTTTCTCTTAAATAAATTGCCGCTTCTTTAACTATTTCTTGTAAAGAACTAGAAAATCCTACCCATAGACCAGCACAGCTAAATACAAATAAGACCCGTAAAGCTAAGGAAGGTAAAGCTGGATCTGGTTCATTTCCTAATACAAAAGGTGCTTTATTTTTCATCGCTAAAGTGATCAGACTAATCCCAATAGGTGCAGTTAAAAGAGATAATACAAGATTTATTTTATCCCGGATAATTAATTGACCATAACGTTGTGTTAATAACAGCCATTGTTGCCAAAATGAGACACCTTTAGGTTTGGCTGGTATTGTGGTTGTTTCTGGTTTAATTCCTGAATTTAATTGATTAGCAACATAAACCTGATAATAACTAGATTGACGGAATTTATTAACATATTTAATTGCCTCTTTTTCCTCTTCTAATTTAATATAAATATCAGCAAAATCCTGAACTTGGAAAAATTGCAAAGCATCGTGAGGAGTGCCAAAATAACAAAGTTTTCCACCTATTCCTAAAAATACAATTCTATCACACTCTGTAATATTTGCCGTTGCATGAGTCACTAAAATAACTGTTCTTCCCCCTTGATGTGCTAATTCTTTTAATAGCTGCATCATCTGTTTATCCAAACCTGGATCAAGTCCTGAAGTGGGCTCATCTAAAAAGAATAATTTCGGATCAGCTAATAATTCTACACCAATAGAAACTCGTTTTCTTTGGCCACCACTCAGATCACTAATTAAAGCATGACGACGATGACTCATTTTAATTGCTGCTAATGCCTGTTCTACAACTTGTTGTAAATTACTATCAGGAGGTAAACGTAATTTAGCAGCATAAGTGAGAACTTCTACAACTGTTAATTCTCGATGAATAATATCATCTTGGGGAACGTAACCAATTTGAGTTCGATACAAATTAAAGTTTTTTTGTAAATCTTCTCCATTTAGATAAACTATGCCTTTAGTGGTTTTTTCAATACCTAAAAGAGTTCGCATTAAAGTAGATTTACCTGCGCCACTTCCCCCCACTAAAGCTACAAATTGTCCAGGTTCAATAGCAAAAGATAAATCATCTATTCTTATTTTACCATTAGTTTCTAAAATTAAATTTTGTGCTTCTAACCTAATGTGAGTACCTTGATCTAAAATCTCTAAATTATCATCACGTAAAAATAAAATATATGGACTAATGCGAATTTTTGATCCATTAGTTAAAACAGCTTTACTACTTATTTGTTGTCCATTAATAAAAACTCCATTAGGGCTAAAATTTTGTAAAATGTAACGCCCCTGATGATCACTATCAATGGTAGCATGACGACGGGAAATTGTCGGCGCATCCAAATATAAATTTGCGGTAGAATCCCGTCCAATTAAAACTGATTTTTGTTTTAAAGAAATTGACTTTTTTGTTGGTGGATTGAGAGAATTAGAGGTGGCAGGATTAAAGTATTTAATTTGAATTAGTTGATAAAAATTTTGAGAAATATGAATTTCCACACCATTGGTTAACAAATAACCTTGAGTAGCAGTAATCAAAGAATGATTAATATACAACTTAT
Organism: Anabaena sp. 54; assembly: GCA_900299285.1. Lineage (GTDB taxonomy): Bacteria > Cyanobacteriota > Cyanobacteriia > Cyanobacteriales > Nostocaceae > Dolichospermum. Next base: position 2,498 of record OMJF01000142.1, read on the forward strand.
TGCTACTAGGTTCTTGACCATTACCATCATAAATGCGGTATTCTGTACCCTCCTGACGTAACACAGCTTGGATACGAGAAACCAGTTCCCAGTCTTGGGGAACGACTAAATCAGCAACATTGGGTTCACGTCCTAAAATGTGCTGTGGTTTATGTAATTTAAAGTATAAAGTTTTACCTTGATTGTTTAACTCAAGATAGGGATCTATACCTAAAACGGTGGGATGCTGTCCTGGTTGGTATGACATAGACTGGCTGTGATAAAAAGTAATTTAATTTGCGGTATTTACATTTTACGGATAAAAGGTGATAATATATGAAAAATTCAAGAAAATTTTACCTAAATCAACGAAAACGTCAACAAAGAGTAAAGTTTTATGACACGATTGAACAATCGTTATCAGGTATTGCGGGTACTGGGTAGTGGAGGGTTTGGCAAAACATTTTTGGCTGAGGATACCCAAATGCCTTCGGGTAAGCGGTGTGTGATTAAACAACTGATTCCAGTGATTAATAATCCCCAGCTATACCAATTGGTGCAGGAAAGGTTTCAGAAAGAAGCATCTATTTTAGAAGAATTGGGCGATCGCCATAGTCAAATTCCCCGGTTATATGCTTATTTTTCTGAAGGTGGGGAATTTTATTTAATTCAAGAATATATTGAAGGACAAACTCTCAGCGAAAAGTTACAACAACAGGGAGTATTTAATGAAGTTACAGTTAAGGAAATTTTAATTAGTATCTTGCAAATTCTCGAATATGTTCACAGTAAAGGTATAGTCCATCGAGACATTAAACCAGATAATATTATTTTGCGTTTTTCTGATAGCAAACCAGTATTAATAGATTTTGGGGCTGTGAAGGTGACGATGAATACGGAAATGAGTCCTTCTGGTAATTCTAGTCAGTCTATTGTGATTGGGGCACCGGGATTTATGCCGATGGAACAAATAGCGGGAAGACCACTATTTTCTAGTGATTTATATAGTTTAGGACTAACAGCAATTTGCTTATTAACAGGGAAAATACCTCAAGATTTACCAACTGAACCAACTATGGGTAACATTTTGTGGCGACATTTTGCACCCTATTTGAATGTTGGTTTTGGAGATATTTTAGATAAAGCTATAGCTTATCATCCTAGAGAACGCTTCACTTCTGCTAGAGAAATGTTGACTGCTTTACAAACTCTCTCAAATCCCGTTGTACCTGCTTTTGTCCCCATTGCCCAATCCACCACCCCCACAGTCATTGCTGCACCAGTAACACCTTTCCCAACCTCACAACCATCCTATCAACCATATCCACAAACTCAATATCCAGTTTCCTCTAATAATGGGTTAGGAACTTGGCAACAAGCTGTAATTATTGGTAGTGTAATAGGATCATTTCTTGTAGGTGGTTTATGGGTATTAGGAATAATTAATAAACCAAAAGAAACTACAGCAGTTATTGACAACTCTTCCCAACCAACTACATCTTCAATACAGTCAAATATATCATCACCATATCCTACTAATCAGCCAACCACATCATCATATTCATATCCTACTAATCAGCCAACCACATCATCATATTCATATCCTACTACTCAACCAACTACATCAATTTCAGACCCTATACAACCACAAACTACAACAACTTTGATTTCACAACAAGCAGCAATACAACTCTTAGAAACATGGTTAGCCGCTAAAAGACAAATATTTGCTCCTCCTTATAATAAACAATTAGGATCTCAACTTTTGACTGGTCCAGTATATATAAAGTTTATTAATAAAACAGATAATCCTGATGCTTGTCTTGCTATAAGTAATAATGAAGATGATTGTCTAAGTTCTGTAGATTGGTTAATAAGAAATAGAGCTTACTGGGTATATGGTGTACAAAAAATTCAATCTGTCAGAAATTTTGTTTCTAGTGGAAATAATGCCACAATAATAGTTGTAGTTACAGAACAACGTACATTATATAATAAAAATGGAAATGTAGATAAGAGTCAATCAGGTCTTTTTACATCAACTACGAGTTACGATTTACAATATGAGAATGGTGATATCAAAATCTATAATTATAAATAAAATGTCCTGACTACATTCATGAAAGGTCAATAATATTGCAGGAGTAGATTTTAAAACAAATGAAACTTATTTTCCTGCTATATCGTAATAAGTTATCAACATCGAATTAACAAGTATTTTTGCAAGGTGTATTTTTATGGAACAACAATCACAAGGAAATTCAAATAATCACGATCAAAAAATTGCTGAACTAGAAGCAAGATTAAATAATGCTAATCAAATAATTGCCAATTTACAAAAGCAAAATATTGATTTTCAAAAAAATATCAATGCTTTAGAAATAGAAATACATCAATTTCACCAAAAATCACAATCAAGAAACAATCAATCTTTAGAACCTGGAGAAAAACAGATTAAATCATCAGTTAATACAAGAATTATCCGTAAATATCGGGTTTCAGAATTATCAGATTGGCAATTTTACGGACTTACCTCTTTGGTAATAATGTCAATACTTCTATTATTTGGAGTTGGTACATTATTCAATAATCAAAATCGAAAAAATATTAAACAATCATTTCATCAACAATCTAAAAATCAGACATCAGCTAGTTCACAATTAAATTTATCTTCACCATTAACACCACCAAATATTCCAGTTAACAGTAATCCTATAATACAAACACCAATTCATCAAAGTTATGATTTATCTGTAAATAATCCTCCAGAACTTGTTTATAATGTAATCAATCCTCCTAGTTTTAAAGATAGCGAACAATTAAATCAAATAACTCAAGAATTAACCAAATTAGCAAAAAGTAAAAATTTACCAGTCGAAAATTTATCAATTAGTTTAATAGATGTAAACAAACAAAGTATTTCCGGGTATAAACAAAAAACACTTCGTTATCCTGCTAGTGTAGTAAAATTATTTTGGATGGTAAATCTAGAAGCTCAAATTAGTCGAAGATTAATTCAATTAGATAATAATATTAATTCTGATTTGCAAAAAATGATTCTTAAATCAGATAATAATGCAGCCAGTCAGATTGTAGATACGATTACTCACGCTCAGTCTTTACAAAATAAACTAAACAAAGAAGGATTTACACAATGGAAAAAACAACGTCAAAGCATTAATAGATTTTTCCAAAATGCTAACTATCAAGATATTAATATTAGTCAAAAAACATTTCCTATCCCTGACTTAAAAATTAATGAACCTCAAGGTACAGATTTACAAATCCGAGGAGATAATCCTCAAAAACCAATTCGTAATAAAATTACAACATATCATGCAGCTAGACTAATGTATGAGATTGCTACTCAACAAGCAGTAGCACCAGAATATAGTCAAAGAATGCTAAATTTACTCATAAGAGATTTACGTCGAGAAGCTTGGAAATTTGATCCACCAAATCTAGATGAATTTAATCCAGTAGAGAATTTTTTAGGTGAAGGTATAGCTGACGAAAAAGTGCAATTTGCATCCAAAGCAGGTTGGACTACCAGTTCCCGACAGGAAGTAGCCTATATAGCTACATCAGATGGGAAAACTCGTTATATCCTCGCAATATTTGGGGATGATCCTGCTTACGGTAAAAGTAAAACAATTTTTCCACAAATGTCTAAATTAGTCTTTGATAGGATGACTAATTCTAACCGTTAATCATAATTAGGTTTGTAAAATCAGAAAAAATAATAACCTTATGGTTTTCAATAGTTTGGAGTATACATAGAATGTTATTAAATAACCGCTATGGAATACTTACGGAGAATGCTGTTAGAGAAATATTACTATCTTTGTTACCAGTACAGACCATGCCCCATTTTGCTAATGCTAGAAGTGTCCGTAATGCTATATATAGAGCGCGTTTACGGCAAGCAAATCGTTTATTAAGTAGTGGTAAACTGTTAGGAAAACAGGATTTAATTACCATCGAAGCAGTAGATATTCTCGCTA
>OMJF01000143.1 GCA_900299285.1 Anabaena sp. 54
GTGTTGTTTTGTTGAATCCAGATTTTGTTATTTTTAATATCAAAGTGCATGACACTATGATAAACTCTTCTTAAATTATCCCAACCAACACGCATGAGTTGATAATGATCATGAATTGTATCAAAAATGAGTTCATTATCTATTTCATCGTATTTGGGCTTAAATTTACTATGTTCTTTGAGGATAGTTTGAATACATTGACGATAATGCTCTAGGTTGGCCATTGTATGATTACCTCCTTGTCTGTATTATATACTATGATTTTAAGTTGATATTTTTTGATAGTAATTTTAGCAAATCGAGTTTGAAAGAAGGAAGTATAAGCATCTTCAGGTACAGCTAAGTATAATTTTCTTTCTGACTCAGTTTCTTCTAACATGGTTTGATAATTAAGTAATTGTCCTAATGCTGTATGAAATTCACTTATTGCTGAATTACTAGCAAAACTTTTGATTTCTACAGCAATTTTTTCTTCTCCTTTTTCTGCTGCTATTAATCTTTCTGCACCTAAATCAATTTTAAATGTGATATCTTCTAATTCTACTTCTAACGGATCATCTGTAATTATCCATCCTTCTTTTTCTAATGCGTTTCTCACTGCTTGATGAAATAAATCTCTTGCTGACATAAATTAAATATTGTAAATGTTGTGTTGTTGTATTTTAATTTGTCTATTTGTCTGAATCAGGACACCCTTTGGGAAGTCAAAAGTCAAAAGTCAAAAGATTGAATGATTGTTTTTTGGATGTTGAGGATTTTTCAGGATCTTTTTAATGATTGTCTTTAAATGATTATAAACCATCTCAAAATTACCATCCTGTACATCCTTTAATCGGTGGTTATCCTGATTCTGTTTAAAAGATAGCTAAGTAGAAAGAAACCTTATTTAAAAGGGTTAATAATAGTAAGTTTTTCATCAACAATTAAACCATCTTGCATATCTTCTGAATAGATAATATTGACATTTGCTGCTAATGCACTACTAACAATTAAACCATCCCAAAAAGATAGACTATATTCATTTCTTAACTGAGATGCTTTTTTAATAATAGAAGTTGTTATATCTATAACTATACATCTTATTTCAAATTCTTCAATAAGTTGATAAATTTGTAATTCAGAAAATAAGGCTTTTCTTTTAAGTACAAAACAAACTTCGTTAATAACTTGTGTACTCACAAAAATTGTTGACAAGTTTGTTAACTCAATAGCGATTTTTCGTTTTCTAGCATCTTCCTGTGGGTTAGGATCTTGATCTGATAAAAAACGATACAACCAAATATTAGAATCTATAAAAATTTTCGGATTATTCATTGAATTATTGATTATTCTCTTGTATGAATTTCATCTCTTGTTAGTTTAGATAAACCTTTAACGCTAATAGGATTTTTTGCTAATTCATCCATTAAACTATATTCTTGTTTGGGTTCATTTTGGAAACTAATTACAACTCTAATTTCACTCCCATCAACCAAATTAGTTTGATATTCTTGAGGAATTTCAATGATACCTTGTTTAACTTTTGCGTTGAATTTAACTGAATTAATCATTTATTTATCTCCATTTGATAAATTATGACAATAATATAATATCACAATCTGTGTACATTCTGAAAATCTTAATTAAATTTTGCATTTGTCTGAATCAGGACACCCTGCGGGAAGTCAAAAGTCAAAAGTCAAAAGATTAAATGATTGTTTTTTTGATGTTGGGGATTTTTTTGTCTGAATCAGGATGTCCAGGGTTTGAGGATTTACAGGATGTAATTGAATGATTGTTTTTTGATGTTGAGGATTTTTCAAGATGTTTTTGATGATTGTCTTTAAATAATTATAAACCATCCAAAAATTACAATCCTGTACATCCTTTAATCCTGGTTATCCTGATTCTGACCTTAATAATTTTCTGTAACCCTTAAATGTTACAGTTTACAACTATCAAGACGAGAGTATATTTCTTCCTCGCACCTTACAATAAGAGAACTTAACAGCTCGCCACCCTGCCAATTCCTACTGAGTGAGTACCGACATAGAAGGGGGAGGTGTCCTTCTGGTGCGCTTATGTCGAATTTCATTTCATAGTAATTAAGTGTTCTGCTATAACCCAACCATCCTTCCTTCTTATACCACCCTACCTTTTCAATAAACTCCTGGTAAATATTATCTTTATTATAATAAGGCTTAATACGACCAATCAGACGATGAATCCGTTTTTGAACAGAAAATCCAAATTTACCATTGCTGTGTTCTATCCACAAACTGTCAATAGTACGGAAATCCATACAAGGAAAGTTCATAAAATCCACAAACTCTTTCTCTGGATATTTACCAAAACATATTTTTCTAATATATATCATTAACTCTCTTGTTTCTGCGTCAGCTTCTCTCCATTTCCCTGCTTTTAGTAAATCACTCAATTTACTGTAGTCCACTCTTATAGATGGCTTTAATTCTACCTCACTTATATTTCTTTCATCACTTGGATTAGGAAATAAACCCACCCATTCCTTCATACTTTGCGGACGGTTTTTAGGTTCTAATTCCAAACCTTTAACGATCGCTTGATTTAACCTATCACTAATCCTTGAATTTATCCTTTTTGGTTCTATTAACTCATTACCTAACATCTTCCTAGCTAAACAAGGTGTGGGAGTATCTCCAGTCACCAAATAAAACAAAGAAGCAGCTAAAGTATAAACATCAATAGTTGCTGATTTTTCTGTTTCTAACATTTCCAAGGTGCAAAAGCCATATTAGCAGCTTGGTTAATACTTTGACTGTTCACATTTCCCGCTAAACCAAAATCTATTAAAATTACAGTATTGCTATTTTCTCTTAATATCATATTCCCAGGATGTGCGTCCCGGTGAATAATGCCATTTTGATGACAAAGAGATAAAGCATCAGCAATTTGTTTAATATAATCAATAGCAATTGATTCTGATAAAATACCCTGATTTTGTACTAAATGATATAAATTTTTACCCTTGACAAAATCCATCACCAAACATGGTAAATTATCCTCCTCAAAAAAGTCTATAATTCTCACTATATGAGGATGTTGAAATTGGGTAATATCGGCTAATCTTCTTCCTTCCTTGCGAAAACCTTCCACAAATTTAGGATAATTAGCATCTCTACACAACCGACTATTAGGAGTTTTAATAACTACCGGAAAATTCAAATCCTTATGTTTAGCTTTAAAAGTAACCCCAAAACCACCAACACCAATTTCTGATTCTATGATGTATTGGGGACGTTGTTTTAATGCTTTTCCTGGTTGTAGCATAGATAGAGTGATGGTAGAGTATATCCGTGATTATAACATACTGTATGAGTATTAACACAATCAACAATCATCCTCAAGATAGATATCCACCCTCAGAAAATATGCAAGAATAAAGGTAGAAACGTCTGTTAAAAAATTTAGTGGGATTTTCTATTTTTGACTCCTGAACTCCTATTACTAGGGGGTGAGACTATGATTAATACAGATAACGATATCAGGATTGTTTCTTTAATTCCAAGTGCCACGGAAATTATCGCTAAACTGGGTTTATTTGATGCTATAGTAGGTAGGTCTCATGAATGCGACTATCCTCCAGAAATCGTCAATCTTCCAGTTTGTACCCAAGCACGTTCTAATGGTCATGCTAATGGGACTTCTATTCATAATGAAGTCAAGGATGTATTACAATCTGCTTTAAGTATTCACAAGATCAAAGTTGATGTTTTGGAGAAATTGCACCCTACCCACATTATCACCCAAGACCAATGTGAGGTAACTTCAGTCAGTTTACCAGAAGTGGAACAAGCAGTTGCCCAACTTACCCACAGTTCACCCCAACTTATCTCTTTACAGCCTAACACGCTAGAGGATGTTTGGAGTGATATTGAACGAGTTAGTCATACTTTTGGTGTAGATTCAGTAGAAATACTGGATAACTTAGAAGCCCGTATTAAAATTTGCCAGCGCAAACTGCAAGGGCTTCCTAGTGCAGAAATGCCCAGAGTAGCGTGTATTGAATGGACTGATCCTTTAATAGCTGCTGCAAATTGGGTTCCTGAATTGATTAATTTAGCAGGGGGACGGCCATTGTTTTGTTTGATGGGTAAATCGGCTGTTAATGTAAAATGGGAAACATTGATAGCTAGTAATCCAGATGTAATTATTTTCATGCCCTGTGGCTTTGATTTGCAACGGACTCAGCAACAAGCTGAATTATTAACTCAACGTCCAGAATGGAAAAAACTCCACGCTGTTCAAAGTGGAAGGGTTTTCATTACTGATGGTCATGCTTATTTTAACCGTCCTGGTCCACGATTGGTAGATTCTGTGGAGATATTAGCAGAAATATTGCATCCTGATATCTTTGATTATGGTTATCAAGGTACTGGTTGGCAAACTTTGTAAGCAGTATGCAAATAACTTGATTGTAGGTAGGATTTTGATATAATTTTAGGCTTTTCGTGGCGTTATTATTATTTTTGTTTCGCGCAAAGACGCAAAGACGCAAAGTTTGAGGTGTTCAATTCTTACCTATTTACTCGTGTTATTGCGAGTATATCTGTGTTTGACTCCTATGGGAAAATATTCAAGATCACCAATGGGTTTTAATTCTACTAAGGGGGTTTGATATTGGGGGGGAACATAGTTAGCAAATTCACTATTCAGACGTAATAATTGAGTCAGAATAGAGTTAGTAATAGATGATTTTTTCTCTTCTTGATATTCTATTCCTGGTGCTAATTCTACGACTACAGATAAAAAGCGGTTTTTGTCTATATCTTCTTTTATTTGTAAGACAAATTTACCCGTTACCCATTCTCTAATAATTGGTTGTTCTAACCCTACTGTAATATTTTCTGGGTAGATATTTGCGCCAAAATAGGAAACTGTAAAGTTAGAACGTCCGAAAACATAGACAAAAGGTAACTGATTAATTCCGCGATGATTTTCTAATTCTGTCAGAGGATTAAAATCCCAATTTGCTAAAAATTCTAGCATTTCTGCATAGGAAATTAAACCACCATGATCCAGAATACTATATCTAATTAAAGGAACTCCATTATCTCCAGAAAATAGGAGATTTCCCTCTTCAACTTCAAAAAAACGACTGTTAGGATCATATTGGACTAAAGTAGGTAAACGGGACTCTCCAAATAATGCTTTGGCGGCTGCGGGAGTACGCGCTAAAAACCGTCGAATACATATACTTAAAGGGGTTTCATTTCCTAAAACTCCCGCGTCTGCTGTTCCATATAAAGAAGCAAAATCATTACAGGGATTTTCAGAACCCATTCTTTCAGCGACTAAATTTCGCCATTCTTCACTAAATACTTCTCCAGCCATTACCAATTTAATATTATATTGTTTCCACGGCATTCCTTGAGCAAGACCCGTATCAATGACAATTGTGGTTTATATAATAAAGTTTTTACCCTGGATGCTTTACATTGTAGCAAAGAAATAACTAAGACAATAATTGAGAGTAAAATGATTATTTAATCACAGTAAAAAGAAATCAAATAAAATTGTATAATCGGTTAAAAGAATTAGAAAAAATCAGAAAACTCATCAGCGTGTATCAATCAAGGGATAAAAGTAATGGACGTTATGTAATCCGCTTAAACGTCAGTATTTGATGGTCAAGAAGTAAGACATAAAAATTATCCTCATATCAAAAGTTTTATTAAAGTGGAGAGAATGGGTTTTCGCAGGGATAAAGAATATAATCAAACTTTATATTATATTAGTAGTAAGAGATTAGAAGCGGAAATATTTGCACAAAAAATCCAAGAACATTGATTAATTGA
>OMJF01000144.1 GCA_900299285.1 Anabaena sp. 54
CCACGGGGGTAGGGGCAACCACGGGGGTAGGGGCAACCACGGGGGTAGGGGCAACCACGGGGGTAGGGGCAACCACGGGGGTAGGGGCAACCACGGGGGGATTGCCCCTACAAGGTATTTGGGACAACCACGGGAGGTAAGGGCAACCACGGGGGGATTGCCCATACAAGGTATTTGGGTCTACCACGGGTGTCAATTCAAAAACACTGAACCACTGATTGCTTGTTCAGAAGAAGATAATGGCAAAAATTTCTCCACTAGCAATTCCTGGAAAGTTTTGACATCATTTTGCCAGTTACCAATTACTTGTTGTAAGTCCTGGATTTTTTCGGTGATGGTGTTACCTAATAGGGGGTAATTTAAGTTACCAGAAAATAAAATTGCTGGTGTTATCTGTTCCCCAGATTGAACATTTACTTGATTAATAGCCAAATTCAAAACTCCGCGCTTTAAGGGGTAACTTAACTCCAAAGAAGTATTGACTTTACTCCCCCTAAATTCCTGCCATGAACCAGGAGATAAAAGCTTACCACATATATATTGATAAGCATCCGTTTCTGACGGAAAACCGACAAATCCTTTGGGGTTAATTCCTACTGCTTGATACTCTATTTGGGATAACTTTTCTATCAATTGACTCGCAACTGCTGCTGCTTGAATTTCTATTGGAGTTTTCGGTCCTATCATCTCTAATACATTGAGTCGGTTCGGTTGGACAATTATTCCCACACCGTTTTTATAAATCAACTGCACTAAATTGTTATTGTAAACTGGTTGATTTGCTAATTCCCAATCAGCAGGAATAATTCCCGTATATTTGAGAAAATCTGGGTTTAAAACTGCGGGATTTAGATTTTTAGCGACGATAGAAACCGCTATTTCTGAGATTTGTAAACTATTGCTCATAAACTCCTGGTTATTGCTGAATTTATTAACAGTATAAACACTGTCAAAACTAGTATAAGTCAAAAATCAAATATTTGTAAGTGTAAACTATTTACTTGTATTGTGTAAATATATACATATTATGTGTAAATTAATCGCTTTTAAACTGATTTGTTGACAATAAATTTTTTATTGTAAACTAATAATTAGTAATATTAAGAATTATGTCAAATTTATCTGATAGAAAAAATCAATCCCGTGTGATTGTCATTGGTGCGGGTATAGGTGGACTTACGGCCAGTGCATTATTAGCACATAAAGGTTATAATGTCCTGATACTTGACCAAGCAATAGTTCCCGGTGGTTGCGCTTCCACCTTTAAACGTCAAGGATTTACCTTTGATGTTGGTGCGACCCAAGTTGCAGGTTTAGAACCTGGGGGAATTCATCACCGCATTTTCTCGGAATTAAATATAGAATTACCCGCAACTACACCTTGCGACCCAGCTTGTGCGGTATATCTTCCAGGAGAGTCTACACCTATTAATGTGTGGCGTGATCCTCAAAAATGGCAAGAAGAACGCCAAAAACAGTTTCCGGGAAGTGAATTTTTTTGGCAATTATTAACAACTTTATTTAATGCTAGTTGGGAATTTCAAGGACGTGATCCTGTGTTACCACCGCGTAATTTATGGGATTTAAAACAATTAATTAAAGCAGTGCGTCCGAGTACATTTATAACTGCACCTTTTACTTTATTTACAGTAGGAGATGCTTTAAGATTATGCGGTTTAGGAAATGATAAAAGACTGCGGACATTTTTAGATCTACAACTCAAATTATATTCTCAAGTTAGCGCGGAAGAAACTGCTTTACTTTATGCAGCAACAGCGTTGAGTGTATCCCAATCTCCCCAAGGATTATATCATTTACAAGGAAGTATGCAAGTCTTGAGCGATCGCTTGGTAGAATCTTTAGAACGAGATGGTGGTAAATTATTAATGAGACATACCGTCGAAAAAATCAAAGTTGAAAATAGCAAAGCGAATGGTGTAATTATTAAAAATCAAAAAACAGGAGAAACTTGGACAGAATCAGCAGATCATATAATTGCTAATGTCACCGTGCAAAACCTAGTCCAATTATTAGGAGAAAAACCCCCTTGGGGATATAAACAAAGAGTAGAAAAACTACCTCCTGCTTCTGGTGCTTTTGTTGTTTATATCGGTGTAGATCAGAGTGCAATTCCTATCAATTGTCCACCGCATTTACAATTTTTATATGATATTAATGGACCGGTTGGCGAAAATAATTCCCTATTTGTATCTGTAAGTCATGAAGGAGACGGCCGCGCACCATTAGGAAAAGCGACAATTATCGCTTCTTCCTTTGTTGATTTTACTCCCTGGTGGGAAACTGAAAATTATGAAGAGTTAAAACAAAAATTCACTCAAGAAGCAATATCGAAACTTTCCCAATATTTCTATTTAAAACCAGAAACTATCATTTATGTAGAAGCTGCCACACCTCGCACCTTTGCTAATTATACAGGCAGAGAAAAGGGAATTGTAGGCGGTATTGGTCAAAGAATTTCCACCTTTGGACCCTTTGGTTTCGCTAACCGTACTCCTATTAATAATTTGTGGTTAGTTGGTGATTCTACTCACCCTGGAGAAGGAACTGCGGGGGTAAGTTATTCGGCTTTGACGGTAGTTAGACAAATTCAAGCTCAAGGGTAGATTTTGTTGCTCATACCAATGCTTAAAGAAAGGAGGGGTAATTCATGAATTACTCCTACAAAATAATCACGTTTTTAGTATAATGTTGCGTAAGTCTGAAAATAAATTTTTTGATTTTCACAACCATTACTCGGAAAAAATAAACTATGGTAACAACAGCAATACGGGGAGAAACCAGAGTTTTATTAGAAAACATCACCTGGCAAACATTTAAAACCATGTTGGCTGAAATGGGTTCAGAACGCGCCAATAAAATTTCTTATCGTCAGGGAAATATAGAAATTATGACTCCACAAAAACCTCACGAAAGCTCAAACCGTCTAATTGAGGTTTTTGTTGGGGTATTGTGTGAAGAATTGGGATTAGAAGTTAATCGAGTTGGTTCACTGACATTAACAAGGGATGATTTAGAATATGGTGCAGAACCAGATAGCAGTTATTATATTCAAAATGAGTTATTAGTTAGAGAACAAGAGAATATTGATTTAGAATTTGATCCACCTCCAGACTTAGTATTAGAAGTAGAATATTCTCGACCAAAAATAGACAAATCTAAACTTTACGCTGCCATGGGAATTCCCGAATTTTGGCGTTATAACGGAACTACATTAAGAGTCTACATTCTTGCAAACGGGCAATATTCAGAAACTCAAACTAGCCCCACATTTGCAGTGATACCAATTAAAGAAATCCCCAGATTTATCGAAGAAAGCAAAAAAATTGGACAAATTGCCGTAACTCGTGCCTTTCGCACTTGGGTTAAATTAAAAGCCTCAGAATAATTTGTAATTCAAAATCAAGACGTTGCTAAATTAAGTATGAAATTGAAAAATCAAGGATTCCTCACTTTGCTCGTTTCTGCTTTTACGTGAGGCTAATTCATACTTAAAATTAGCAAAATTATCAATTAATTACTAACTTCTGAAGGCTGAGATTCTTCTGCTGGTGTTGCTTCTGGTGTGGATTCCACTGATGGAATAGGTGGTGATTTGGGAATCAGCAATTGCCGCCAAGTTCTAATTTCTTCTCTAGCTTCAGTATAAATACCACTACTGCGAGGGATTAACTTGGCCGTATCAATAGCTTTGGCAACATCATTTTCACTTTGAGAACGTGCTATTTGTAATAATTGTTGACTCCACTGGTCAATGGCAATGTTCACATCTAAACGTAAAGTGTTACGATTAGATACCCGATTTGCCAATTCGATAGCTTGAACCAAAGCTTCTGGTGTGCCAATTTCTGCAACTTGCTTGGCTTTTTGCCAACTTTCTTTAGAGCGGATTTGGTCTTGCCAGATATCTATAGCTGCTTGGGCTTCATCCGATAAAGCCCGTCCTGATGCAGCGATTTTTTGAGCTTCACTAATCGCAGTTGTTAAATCACCATTTTCGGCCAATACCCTAGCCTGATCTAAATATGGTTGATCTTGAATCCGCTCAATTTTTGCATTCCATAACCGCATCTTTTTCCTTGCTTCTGGATATAATGCCCGCCCAGAACGAATTTGACTAACTTCAGCGATCGCTGCTTGTAATGAGCTAATATCTTCACTAATTGCTATTTGTTCAGCCCGTTCTAAATATGGTTGATCTTCAATCGTCTCCACCTGGCCACGCCAACGTCCCATTTCCTGACGGGCTTCCTTCGCCCGGGGATTACTACTAGGAATTAACTCTAGTTCGGAAATAGCCGCTGTTAAATCACTAACCGTACCTTGACTAGCTAAATTCCGGGCTTTTTCTAACCGAGAAACATCTTCAATTTCTAATTGCCAACTAGCAATTAATTGCTGTGCTTCATTATAATTTTCCCTAGAAGCATCTATTTGTTGAGCCTGAGAAATCGCCGTTTCTAACCCAGCCGCCGTCCCAATAAAGGCGTTTCTTTTCGCCTCACCCAAAAACAGAAAATCATCAACTTCCGTCTGTAATTCAGGAATAGGGGGGATTTTTCGAGCAATTTCCAGCGCTGTCTCAGCATCTCGCTCTTTCATCTTCCCTTGTGCTAATTTAAGTATTTTCCGCGCAAATCCAGTGATTAGCTCCTGGGCTTTTTGGTATAAATAACTTTCTGGTTTAATCGTTTGAGCTAGTTTAATCGCTTTGAGTAAATTATCTAAACTCCGGTTTTCTGCCAAATTTTCGGCTTTGTAAAGTTTATCCCCATCTTCCCGCGCTGTGACAATAATATTATTTAATTGCTCATATTTAGTATTTGCCCAGTATTTATTATTTACCCGCAGTAATCTAGCTGTGAGCATAAAAGCCGATTGCCAATGTCTTTGGCGTAGTTCTTTTTCGGCCTCCTGGTAGATTCCTTCGGCTTTTGACCAAATTGACTGCCATTTTTCAATTTGCTCTTCTACTAATTTACTCGCTTCTAAATCCGCTGGAATTTGACGAGCAGTAGCGATCGCCCCCTGCAAATTACCCGACTGAAAACTCTCATCAGCTAGTTGTAAAATATCCCTTGACCATTGTTCTAAAAAACGATTTATTTCCCCCCGTAGAGGGTGATTTTCTGGTAACTGTTTCACCAAAGCGATCGCTTGGAGCAAATCATTAACTGTTTGCTTAGAAGCCGCCAACTGAGCGCAGTGTAACCTCACTGACGCACTCGCTAAAGGCCAGAAAATCTGCGGACAATTAGGAGCAGATGGTAGTTTAAATAACATAGATATGGCCAAAAACCCCACACTCCCAGGAATCAACGTTAGCACTACTGCCAAAGGTATCCATCCCTTCGTCCAAGGTGGCATTTTCTCAGTTATACCACTGAAATTAAAATTACCTTTAGAAACATTATTTATAGATAGACCTATGCCATCTTGATTTTTGCCATTTTTCACCGACCTAAAATGAGAACCAACAGCAGTAGTATCAGCCCTTTGATTATTTGATATATAGTTGGGATCAAGCCCAATTGGTTCTTCTACTTGGTCCAAGGACCAATTATCTGGAATATCCCGTTTTGTCATTGCTCACACCACAGTAATTAATTGAATAGCGATATGAAAGTAGGTAGATCAATAAATATAGATAATATTATGCTTACTAGCCTCACTTTCCCATCTATAACATTACTATTATTTAGTTTGAGTATGACTAATTACATTAACCAGAAATTAAAGATTCTTTTTGTAAATCCAGAATTAGCTGAGTTAAATCATCACTAGTTGCCTGATAAACATTACCACAAAAGTCACAAATTGCCTCCGCACCATTATCTTTAACAATCATGTCCTCAAGTTCAGCCTCTCCCAATATTTTCAGCGCTCCTAGCACCCGCTCAAAAGAGCAACCACAATGAAAGCGTAGCATTTGACTTTCGGGAAATATGTTCAATCCCATATCTCCTAACAAATCATACAATATCTCCGTCAATGTTTTCCCCGCTTGTAATAGTGGTGTAAAACCCGATAAAGCGGAAACTCTTGATTCTAAAGTCGCTACTAGTTCTTCATCTCTAGCCGCCTTAGGTAACACTTGTAGTAGTATTCCCCCCGCTGCTGTTACTCCCTGCTGTCCCACAAATACACCCAAAACTAACGCCGAAGGAGTTTGTTCTGAATTTACCAGATAATGAGCTACATCCTCACCTATTTCCCCGGAAACCAGTTCCACTGTACTAGAGTAAGGATAGCCATAGCCAACATCTCGGACTACATAAAGATAGCCCTCACCCACAGCAGAGCCAACATCCAGTTTACCTTTGTGATTAAGCGGTAATTCCACAGATGGATTACTGACATAACCCCTAACAGTTCCATCTAAACCTGCATCTGCTAATATACCACCTAAAGGACCATCTCCCTTGACGCGGACATTCACCCTAGAGCCTTGTCGTTTCATGCTCGAAGCCATTAATAAACCAGCCGCCATTGTTCTTCCTAGTGCTGCTGTCGCCACATAGGACAGTTTATGGCGAACTCTTGCTTCTTCTGTTAACCGGGTGGTAATCACGCCTACTGCTTTAATCCCACCATCCGCCGCCGTCCCACGAATTAATTGATCTGCCATGAAAAACCTGACAATTCTTTACAAGGTGATTTTTGTATTTTAGCTTAAACAGTAAAAGCTTCTTATCCATTACCCATTACCCATTACCCATTACCCATTACCATGCTAGGTACATTTCAACAAAGCCAAATCCGCATCGAAATTCCAGCATCAGCCGATGCCATTCATGATAGTATTCTTCATCCAGTGCAACTGAAAAAATGGCTCTTGGGACAAAATTTCCCCCCAGAAATGCCCACAGAATTGTCACCAGGCTGGGAATTTACTACTTACACAGGACTTATATCCATTCATCATCGGGTAGAGGTCGTAAAACCCAATTGTTTGCGCTTACTACTCAGTGGAGGTATTGATGGCTTTCACGAATGGTACTGGGGTGAAGGTTGGGTACAGTCACGCTTAGAAGGTGTATCTATGTTACCCCTGAATTTAGGTCAAAACCTCAGTTTATTGAGCTTGCGTCAGTTTTTATCCACAACTAAACATTAGACATTTGGTCAAAATTAAATATCCAGTTTCTAGAACCTTTATGTAGCAGATTTGGAAAACGCTTATAGTAGTAATAATTAACCGCAGCTAAATCTGTACCTCAGTGGACTAGAAAATACCATATATCCTAATATAGGAGACAAGTAAACATAAAAAAATCACCCCTATTCCCTACAGGGGAATAGGGATTTTATGTAACTTTTTTGACCTTTCAAACATCCTCTCAACAGCAAATTACCTGTTAATATTAATTAATATCCAGTAATTTATAGTCTCGGAGCAATTTTGTGTTTTCAGCACTCAATAATTCCCGCAGGCTATCAATCTCATTTAATATCTCGATTTCCCGTCTACATTCTTGTTGTAAAATTGATAAGTAGCGATCGCGTTGCTTTTCGGTTTTAGCCTCTTTGAGCATACAAATGGCCATGTTAATATTAGAAACGGGATTGGATAAGTCTATAGAAACTTTTTTTAACAGACTTTCTCGAACCTGTGCCAGTTCGTGGGAGTTTTGCAATTCCAGCTGATTGGTTTTAATTTCCTTTTCTAGTCTTGCTGACTTGCGGGCTTCTTTTAGATAGGCCTGACCGGGAATTGAACGTTTTTGCAACCTAGCTTTTACTGCTTGTAATATTTCCAAAGGCTCAAAAGGTTTGGTAATGTAATCATCAGCACCTAGACACATACCTTGACGTAAATCACTCCGGTTAGCTCTAGCAGTGAGAAAAATTAGGGGGATATCAGCACACTTGGTATCTTTTCGTAATCCTTGTAGGACTTCATAGCCATTGAGTCCTGGTATCATAATGTCACAGATGATTAAATCAGGATTTTTATTTTTAGCTAATTGTAGCCCAGACGTTCCATCTACAGCTGTAATAACGTTGAAATCTGCTAATTCTAAAATTTCTTGCAGATTTGAGAGAATTTGAGTTTCATCCTCAATTACTAAAATTAAGCTCATAATTTCAAGTTGACCTCTATGGACTTATCTGTGTATAGAAACGACAGTTGTTGTTGATTTGATTCACAAATTAATGCTGTAAATACAGTGTACACTAAATTGTACATACTCAACTTTTAAATAATTTTTAACTTTAAATAAAGAATTGTGCGGCCGAACCTTAACAGTATTTAGTGTATAATCGTGTCTGGTGTATTTCCATAGACGCGACTAATTCAGATATTAATCACATTTTATTAAACAATGAAAAGCTATAGCGCGAATATATTAAAACAAATACCACTGAGATTAGTGCTAACTATTCCCTTTGTATTGCAAACCGTCCTATCTTTTGGGTTAGTTGGTTATCTTTCATACAATAGTGGGGAAAAAGCAATACAAAAAATGGTTAAACAATTGATCACAGAAATTGCTGACCGCATTGATAAAAATATAGCTCATTATTTGGAATACTCAGTACAAAATAGCGAAAATAATGCTGCTTTGATCAAATTAGGTATTTTAAATTATCAGGATTTACCCACATTAAAAAGCTATTTTTGGCAGCAATTAGAAATCATTAAGAACATAAGTGATGTGGTCATCTCCACTGAGCAAAAAAGATTTTTTGCAGTGACTAAACAAAAAGATGGATCTCGGACGATTATTCTCAGAGATCAGTCAACTAATTATAAATGGAATATCTATTCTGCTGATAATTTAGGAAATTACCATCGGTCTAACATCATTAATTCTAAAACTGCACCCTCTCAAGACCCTAGATCAAGTAATTGGTATCAAGCCGCAAAAAAGGCAGGAGGAAGAGGAATTTGGAATTTTGCTGTTTCAGAATCGAAGAATGGTGAACCGGTTTTAATTGCTTGCTATTTATTAGCATTCTTTGATCAGAATAATACTTTTCAAGGGGTTGTCAGTACCAGCTTGAATGTATCCCACGTAGGGGATTTTCTCCAAAAATTGAAAACGGGTAAGACAGGTCAAGCTTTTATTTTAGAACCAAACGGATTATTAGTTGCTAGTTCCACAGGTGAAAGTCCTTTTCTTCCCAGTTTATCTGTCTCTGTGAATTTCCAAAAACAAGATGATTTAACTAAGTACAGATTGAAAGCAGTTAACAGTCATAACGATATGACTCGGGAAACAACTCAAAAATTATTGACAAAATTTGGTAGAATTGATCAGATAAAAACAAGGCAAAACTTTATGTTGATATCCAAAAATGGGCAACGTCATTTTGTCGAAGTTATGCCATTATCTGGTACTAAAAATTTAGATTGGCTAACAGTTGTTGTTGTTCCCGAAACCGATTTTATGGAAGAAATTTGGAAAAACATTGATGGGACTATTGTATTGTGTAGTTTGACTCTTCTCGTTACCATGATCATGGGCATTCTCACCGCTAGATGCATAAATAAATCCATTCTACAGTTAAATAGAGCCACGGCAATTTTAGAATTGGCCAACTGTCAACCATTTTGGAGAGAATTAGATCTTGCCATTATAGAAGTTAAATGTGTTAAAGAATTGGTAAATCTGTCCGATTCCTTCAAGAAAATGGCCATTCAGTTACAATTGTCTTTGACAAGTTTGGAACAGCGAGTTACAGAAAGAACTTTGGAATTAGCCACTGCTAAAGAAAAAGCTGAAATAGCAAATCAAGCTAAAAGTGAGTTTCTTGCTAATATGAGTCACGAATTACGTACACCCCTAAATGGCATTTTAGGCTATGCTCAAATTTTGAGCCGGACAAAACTTAGCGAGGAACAAAGCCGGGGTATTGGTGTGATTTATCAATGTGGCAATCACTTACTCACCTTGATTAATGATATCCTTGATATTGCCAAAATCGAAGCCCGGAAAATGGAACTTTATCCTGTACCTTGTTATTTACCATCTTTATTACAAGGAGTAGCAGAAATTTCCCGAATTAAAGCAGAGGAAAAGAGCCTAGATTTTGTCTATGAAGTACCAGAAAATATACCATCAGGAGTGATTTTAGATGAAAAACGGGTTAGACAAATTTTACTCAATCTCTTGAATAATGCCATCAAGTTTACAAATAGGGGACAAGTTATTTTTAGAGTTATTATCAGTGATTATGATCAGGAAATAAAATCATTGACATCATCTGCTGTGAAAATAAAGTTTCAGGTTGAAGATACGGGAATTGGTATGACCTGTGAGGAATTAACAAGAATTTTTATGCCTTTTGAACAGACGGGAACATCTAAACAAAAAACAGAAGGAACTGGTTTAGGTTTAGCAATTAGTCAAAGTTTTGTGGAAATGATGGGTAGTAACTTGGAAGTTAAGAGTGAATTAGGAGTTGGTAGTTTATTTGAATTTGAGATCTGGTGTTCTTTAGCTGATAACTGGGCTAAGGCTAATAGGATGACTAGTTTAGGCCAAATTGTAGGATATTCTGGCCAGCGTAGACAAATTTTAGTAGTTGATGATCGTTGGGAAAATCGTTCTGTAATCCTTAGTTTACTTGCTCCTTTGGGTTTTATAGTTATAGAAGCCGAAAATGGTGAAGAAGCTTTACAAAAGGCTATGGAAAATCCTCCTGATCTGATAATTTCTGACTTAAAAATGCCAATTATGGACGGGTGGGAACTGCTGACTCAAATCCGGGAATTAGCTGATTTGAAAAATACCATCGTGATTATTTCTTCTGCTAGTGTATTTGATGCAGACCGTAAAAAAAGCTTGGTAGCAGGTGGACAGGGTTTTCTACCTAAACCAGTAAATGCAAAAGAACTTTATTGGATATTAGCCCAACAACTTCATCTGAACTGGATTTATGCAGAATCTGTTACAAATGACACTAAAATATCCGTGAAAGTTACTGATGCAGAAATGGTTGTGCCACCAGCTTCAGATTTAGCCATACTCATAGAATATGCTATGCAAGGACAAATTAGGGAAATGCAGCAAGAGCTAAACCGACTTAACGAAAGCAGTGAGGTATATCGCCCTTTTATAAATAAAATGACTTTGATGCTGCGAGGATATAAAATTGTTAAGATACGTGAATTTCTGCAAAATGTCAGTAAATAATAGACATCTTTATCTAAATAGGGTATTGTATTACAATACCCTATAAAGGAAAATAAATGAAAAACAACTTTAGAGGTTGTCTTAAAAGTTTATGGCGATTATAAATCGCTACTACACAAGCAAAGTCCACCTGCGTGGACTAACGAAAAATTAAGGATTTGAAATCTGCGTAGGCAGGTTTTGTCTGTGTAGATGTGATTTCTGGTCGCCCTTAGACTTTTAAAACATCTTCTTAGGATAATTCAGGAAAATACATATTAAAACTTAGTGATATCTAGTCAAGACTATAACATTCATAATTTATAAATCATAAGGAACAGATTTTGCAAACTTTAACTAACCAGTCCACAATTTTAGTAGTTGATGATAATCCTACTAATTTAGAAATTCTTGATCATGCTTTGACTAAAGCAGGTTACAAAGTGCGAGTCGAAGCAGAGGGGTTAAATGTCATGAAACAAACCCGTTTGAGTATTCCTGATTTAATCCTGTTAGATATTATGTTACCTGATTTTAATGGATTTGATGTGTGTAAGCAATTGAAAGCTGATCCCTTGACGAAATGTATACCTGTAATTTTCATGACCGCTATGACCGATCCTATTGATAAAATTAAAGGGTTAAATTTGGGTGCTGTAGACTATGTAACTAAGCCATTTCAAAAAGAGGAATTACTAGCCCGGGTGCGGGTGCATTTGCATTTACGACAATTAACTAAAACTTTGGAAATTCAAAATCAACAACTTATAGAACTGAAAAATGAGCTAGAAAATCGCGTTGCTGAACGGACAGCAGAATTAAGTCAGGCTCTGGAAAAAGAAAAGGAGTTAAGCCAATTAAAATCTCGTTTCATTAGTATGGCTTCCCACGAGTTTCGCACTCCTTTGGCGATTATTTCTTCATCATCTGGTATTTTACAAAATTTTAGCGATCGCCTCAGTGAAAAAAGAAAACAGGAACATTTAGAGACAATCCAAAATACAATTAAGCATATCATCCAAATCCTTGATGATGTTTTGATGATTAACCAAGCTGAAGCTGAAAAAATAGAAGTAAAACTAGAACCATTAGATATTATTACGTTTTGTCGTCATCTCAAAGAGGAAATAGAGGCTAGTTCTCCCTCCCATGAAATAGATTTTTATATAGATTTAGGTGATGAAATTTTCAGCAATTATCAAATTGTTCAGGTAGACAAAAAACTGTTGCGGCAAATTATCACTAACCTCCTGACTAATGCTATTAAGTATTCTCCTAATCACAATTTAGTTAACTTTAGTTTGTCTAGGACAGATGACCAACTTATCTTTAAAATTACTGATTATGGTATTGGCATTCCCGAAGCAGACCAAGTTCATTTATTTGAGTATTTTCAGCGCGGATCTAACGTCGGGACACTTCCTGGTACAGGTTTAGGTTTGTCCATAGTCAAAAAATGTGTGGATTTACACCAAGGGGAAATTAGTCTCCAGAGTGAATTAGGAAAGGGAACAGTATTTACAGTAATTCTTCCCTTTTTAAAGGGGTGAAAATTTGATCAATTAGCAGTTTTGTTGTTCATAATTTCACGTAAAGTAGATAATTTTCACCTCACTTTTGTGATACGTAAATTGGGCAATTTGAACACATAAATACTATGTACACTGATTTTTATGCAAGGCTTCTAGTATTCTATATAATCAAATCATCATGTAAGGTGAATATTAGTTTATATTAAAAAAATGAAGTAAATGAATGAGGGTTAACTGTGTGTTGTATTTAGCAGAATTACAAAAAGTAAAAAGTGGCTTACTTAGTATTACTGGCAAAAGTGAACTAAAATTGCTCGCTTGTCAACATAATGACCAAAATTGGAGTCCAGTGCCTAAGGAAGTGATTTTTGCTAATGAAACAACTAAATTCAATCATGGGGCATTGGTACTGGTAGAATTAAGCCCTAATCGTCAAATACAGCGAATTGAAGAAGCAAGTCAGCCACTAATCAATATTTTGCAGAGTTTTTCCCGACAGGTGGCCAAGTTGAAGCTTAAGGAAGGTGAAATTAACCAATGGAAACACTCACTGACGATTCAAGCTGAAGAACTGAATCGTCGGCAAAAGGAAATGGAGTCACGTTGGCAAGAAATACAACGACTAGAAGATGAATTTCAACGTCTAGATAAAAAACAACAGCTAGTTGAGACATCTCACGCAGAAATTGACTATTTACGAGCAGAAATGGAACGCAGTCGCCAGGATTTAGAAGCCGCTTGGGAGCATTTACGCGGTGAACAACGCCGTTTCCAAGAAATAACATTGAACTCTCAACAGACTCAGATTGTAGATGAAGACAGTTCTTGGGTATTAGGTAATTCAGTTAATGGCTTATCTGGTGAAACTACTACGCTGGAAACAATTAAGGAAATTCTCAATTCTGCTTTTGCATTTATCGAAAAGCAGCAGGATAATATGAATCTACACTGGCAAAAGTTGGATATAGAGAGTCATACAGCTAACCAACAGCAAAATAGGGCAGAGGAACTACTGCAAACCCTTAACTCTTGCCAAAATGAACTGCAACAGGCAGAAAAAACTCTAGCACAACAAATCAACCAAGTACAATCAAAAACAGCCCTAATTAACAGCAAACGGGAATTGACTGTGATGTTGAAACGATGTCTGGGAACTGAGGAAGAATTTTACCAAAAGCTTGATACATTAGCTGATTACATAGATTTTGGAGTTATTAAACAGGTTGATGCAGAAGGCTTACAGCACATACCTCTGCAAGAATTAAAAACAATGGTGGAAAACTCACAGGAGAAGTTGGATAGGGATTCTGAATTTGTAGAAGCACAAGAGCAAGAACTCAAATATAAACAGCAACTCATAGCAAAACTTCAACAACGAATTGAAGATTCTGAAGGTCAAGAAAAGATAAATTTAGAATCAGAACTAGCGGAGGTACAGGATATTTATAATATGCTCAACAAAAGCTTGATTGGACAAAGATGTAATTTGATTACTCAGCAAAAAAAACTCCGAAAACAACAAATTATATTACATCAAAAACAAGGATTTTTGACTGATTCAAAAGGTGAATATGCTGATTTAGAATCGGTGGTTTTGCAGTTGGAAATTCATAAGCAGGAAAGATACGAGGAAATTAAAAACCTAGAGAGTTATATCGCTCAGATTCTCATTGCTATTGAGGCAGATCAACAGACAATTGATATTCAAACCCAGGAGATAGAAAGAAAGCGTCAAGAAGTCAAATCCCTAGAGGAGCAACTACTGAATTTACGCACAGCAATTAATGAATCTTGGAGCAGAATTAATGTTTATCAAGAAATACTGCAACCTCTTCAGGATGATCTTAATGGCTCACGAAAGCAATTACAAAAAATTGCCAAATTTCTAGAAGATATTTTCAAGTTACCCCAGATACTTAGTGGTAATTAGGCAAAACATAGCGATCAAATATGATCAAAGAATTATATAAGTTTATCTCCCCCAATTAACAATTACACTCCTGCAAACAACCACAATTAAAATAAAAACTCAAAATTATTAGATATCTCCGAAAAAGAATTAAATTATGGTATTATGAAGGATAATGGTCTTTTCTACTATCTAAGTTGCTAGTTATGGAAAGCGATCGCAGTAGGTAAGAAAAGGAATAAAATTTTTATGAAAATACCCCACAGACATTTGGTGGTAATTAATTTAGAGATGTTCTATAGAACTTCTCTACAAGGGTTATGGGAAACGCACATTTAATTTTCACAACAGGGCTAACATTTATTAATTTGGCGTTGCTGAATTGGGGTATGAAATTGAAACATCAAAAAAATGAAACTTTGACCCTCTGTGACTGGAGCGCCTCTGCGTGAAATAAAATCATACTCTTAATCAGCAACGCCATTAATTTATTAGATCTTGCTTTTATGATCAAAATTGTTCCATAAAAGGTTTAAAACCCCCTCCAGGACTGGAAAGGGTTAATTGTTACTACTGAAAACTCAATTCCAGTAATGCTTAATAAGCGTCCTGTAACTCGTAAAAATCAGGTGAAATGTAATCTTTCCGCAAAGGCCAACCTACCCAATCTTCTGGCATCAAAATCCGCTTTAAGTTAGGATGACCTTCATAGATGATACCATACATATCATAGCTTTCTCGTTCTTGCCAGTCCGCTGTTTTCCAAATCCAGTAAACTGAAGGTACAACAGGATTTTCCCTCGGTAAAAACACTTTTACCCTGATTTCTTCAGGACGGTCAGCATTATCGCTGACTTTCAGTAAATGATAAACACTTACTAAGTCTTCTCCCGCTCCTAAGTCAATACCCCCCTGAAACTGGAGATAATTAAACCCATAAGCATACAAAGCTGTAGAAATGGGTAGTAGAAAACTTGCAGGGACTTTAATGATCTCTACTCCGTTAGCATCAAGTTCTAAAAACTCATGGAAAAAGCCATTTTCCGTCAACCATTGGGAAATTTTACCGGCTTTGACTAGAGACGCTTCCGCTGCTGGAACTGGTTTAGATTCTTCAGCCACGCGCTTGTTCCTCCTTCTGGGTCTTTGCTGTCAATAATGCTGGGGGTACAGCCATACCAATTGCTTCTGTCAATTCTTTGGGAGGATTGAAACGGGTTTCTGACTGCATATACTTACCAGTTAAGATCTCGGGAACTGGCTTCATATTATGAGTTGTACTGTAGTAACGGTGAACTTGCTTGATGTTATCCCGTTCCTGCATAGAATCATTAGCAATTTTTTTCCGCAGTTTAATAATTGCGTCAATAATCGCTTCAGGACGAGGCGGACAACCAGGTAAATATACATCTACAGGAATTAGCTTATCAACTCCGCGTACTGCTGTCGGTGAGTCAACGCTAAACATCCCTCCAGTAATTGTACAAGCACCCATGGCAATTACATACTTAGGTTCGGGCATTTGTTCATAAAGACGCACTAATTGGGGTGCCATCTTCATGGTAATTGTTCCCGCAGTGATGAGTAAATCGGCTTGGCGGGGGCTACAACGGGGAATTAACCCAAAACGGTCAAAATCGAAGCGAGAGCCGATTAAAGCCGCAAATTCGATGAAGCAGCAAGCTGTACCGAATAGTAAAGGCCACAAACTAGAAAGCCGCGCCCAGTTGTAAAGGTCATCAACGGTAGTTAAAATGACGTTTTCTGACAGTTCATGGGTGACTGTAGGGCGTTGAATGGGGTTAATGATTTGTTCTTTGAGGGTGGTAATATTAGAATTTACGACCATTCTAAGGCTCCTTTACGCCATGCGTAAACTAAGGCGATGATGAGTATGGAAATAAAGATTAGGGCTTCGATAAATGCCAATAAACCGAGGCGGTTAAAAGCAACTGCCCAAGGGTACAAAAATACTGTTTCTACGTCAAAAACAACAAAGACCAGGGCGAACATATAGTAACGAATGTTGAACTGAATCCAAGCTCCGCCAATGGGTTCTAGTCCGCATTCGTAGGTAGTACGTCTTTCTAGACTTGTACCAACGGGCCTAAGGATTTTTGAGGCTGACAGTGCTAGGACTGGAACTAGGCTACACAAGATAAAAAAGCCTAGAAGATACTCGTAACCGCTAAGAACAAACACAATGGTTTTCTACCGCTAATGGTGTAAGGGGATAAGCTATCAGTTATCAGACTTATAGTTTTGATAGGTTTTTGCTGATAACTGTTGACTGCATTATATGGATAATGTTCTTTTACATTATATCTTTTGGGGCTTTCCCGAATTTGTATTTACATCCCCTGATTCTATTGAAATCCTTTTAATGAGTGATAGAAAACTCCGGCAATTATGTCATAATTTGTAACGTATAATTAATAATTCCCCTGAAGCGAGACTATAAGCCATGAGTGAACAAGCTGAACAAGCTGTGGAAACTCCAGTATTAGACCGCTACGAGTGTCGTTCTTGCGGTTACGTTTATGAACCTGAGAAGGGAGACGACAAAAGCAATATTCCCCCAGGAACAGTTTTTGCAGAACTACCCGCAAATTGGCGCTGTCCAGTTTGTATAGCTAAGAAAACTGCTTTTGCGAATATTGGACCAGCAGGTACGGCCTCTGGTTTTAAGGAAAACTTAGGTTACGGTTTAGGTGTTAATACTCTCACACCAACTCAAAAGAACATTTTGATTTTTGGGGCTTTAGCCCTTGGCTTTTTGTTTTTTATTAGTCTCTACGGACTACAGTAAAAACCGCTATCTTGATTTACCGCAGCGAAGATCTCATTTAACCTGAACTGGAAAACCTCAGTAATACTGATGCAATCAATTGTGAAAAAGTGGCAAGGATTTTTTGCCGCGTTAATAGTAGTTATGGCCTGTATCGGGTGTAGTAGTGTTCCTTCTATTAGCTACAATCCCTGGCAGGTGATTAATGTACCAACAAAGTCGAAATTGCTAGATATTGGCTTTACTGGTAACTCCCAACATGGTTATTTAGTGGGTGGTAATGCCACTCTTTTGGAAACTAATGATGGTGGTGAGTCTTGGCAACCGCTAAAATTAGAATTGGATGATCCTAGATACCGTTTTAACTCGGTCAGTTTTGCCGGTCAAGAGGGCTGGATTGCTGGAGAACCTTCTCTCCTACTCCATACTACTGATGAAGGTAAGTCTTGGTCACGAGTCACTTTAAGCGAAAAGTTACCCGGTAGCCCCATTGCTATTACAGCAATAGGTACAAATACGGCGGAAATGGCCACTGATTTGGGGGCGATTTACCAAACTACAGATGGTGGCCAAAATTGGAAAGCTAATCTGGAAGCAGCATTTGGTGTAGTACGTAACATCGAGCGATCGCCTGATGGTAAGTATATCGCTGTTTCTGCTAAAGGTAGTTTTTACTCGACTTGGGAGCCTGGTCAAAATGCTTGGCAACCCCATAACCGCAATAGTTCCCGCCGTTTGGAAAATATGGGTTTTACTCAAGATGGAAAACTGTGGTTATTGGCACGAGGTGGACAGGTTCAATTCAGTGATGCTACTAAACAGGAAGGGTGGCTAGAGCCGACATATCCAGAGTTGTCCACAAGTTGGGGTTTACTGGATTTGGCTTATCGCACACCTGATGAAATTTGGGTTGGCGGTGGCAGTGGTAATTTACTTTGCAGCACTGATGGTGGGAAAACTTGGACAAAAGACCGTGATGTAGAAAAAGTAGCCGCTAATTTTTACAAAATTGTCTTTTTTAACCCCAATCAAGGTTTTATAATTGGCGATCGCGGTGTTTTACTCAAATATAACCCCAAAGCAGAGCCAACAGCAGCCCCAGCAGCTTAATTACAGTCAACTCAACTGTGGGATGTAATTTAAGTCTCAACTTTGTAGGATAATAAACTCAATCATCGTTTTTGAGAAGGGAGTGAAATAAATGGCAGGTACCACTGGAGAACGTCCGTTTTCTGACATTGTTACCAGTATTCGTTACTGGGTAATTCACAGCATCACCATCCCAGCACTATTTGTCGCCGGTTGGTTATTTGTCAGCACTGGTCTGGCTTATGATGTTTTTGGTACACCACGTCCTAATGAGTATTTTACTCAGGTTCGTCAAGAAGTACCAATTGTGAAAAACCGTTTTGAAGCAAAACAACAAGTAGAAACCTTTATCGGAAAGTAATTTGACATCATGGCTAGTGGTAATAACATCAATCAACCAGTTACCTATCCCATTTTTACAGTTAGATGGCTTGCGGTTCATACCCTAGCTGTTCCTACTGTATTCTTTTTGGGCGCGATCGCTTCAATGCAATTTATTCAACGCTAGGAGTTAATCATGGAAAGAACGCCTAATCCTAATCAACAACCAGTTGAATTAAACCGTACCTCTCTCTATCTAGGACTACTCTTGGTCTTCGTGCTGGGAATTTTATTTTCCAGTTACTTCTTTAACTAACTGGGCTTTTTAACGTCAGTTGCTAGTTAGGTAACAGGTGGCAGAAAATTCTCAACTGACAACTGACGACTGACAACTGACGACTGACGACTGACGACTGACGACTGACAATTTTTGTAAGTGAGGAAAAAACTGTGTCTGGAAGTGGAAGAATTCCCCTGTGGGTCGTCGCTACGATCGCAGGTTTAGGTGTTATCACTGTTGTAGGTATTTTCTTTTATGGATCTTACGCAGGACTTGGTTCTTCAATGTAATGCTACCGGAAAAAAGGCAGCAATTAAAAATACAAAAGACTAAATTTTTGCTTGATCATCATTTTTGAAATCCTGCTTCAGAAATTATCATAAAAACCGCCTATCTCTATGAGGTAGGCGGTTTTGTTAATTTCTAAATAGGTAATTAGCGCAAAAACTAAGTAACCAATTACCCATAGCCTAATTAAGCAATATCTTCACTTTCAATGTATGAAAACAAAAACGCGAAAATTACTGCTGGTAAAACTAAGCCGGTGAGAGGAACGAAAATAGAAGGTAAAAAGGAAGAATAAGCCAACACAGTGGGCAAAAATGAACTTGACATGATGATAAAGTCCTGTAAAGTCTGACTACAATTCAAATTGAGCTTACTGCAAAATCTTCCCTAATTTGCTAAATCATCAAGATTTTTAACAGAAGTTACCAAAAAATGCGGTTTAGCGGTTTTGATAGTAACCTACTATTTGCTTAAATCTTTGTTTATCTTCCTCATGAGCGTTTGGTTGCCACGAAATCCATAAACCGGCAATTTGACTTTCGTTATAATCAAATTCTAAAGATGTTTGAGAAATTAATCCCACTTCTACCCCTGCCAACTGATTTAGATGCGCTGCTATTTCTCGATATACCGCTAATGGTAAACCAGGAAATTCTATTTTCTCTTGTATCTCCATATCTATAAATCTCTTACAAAATTTTCCTGCGGTTTTTGCACCACAATATAATTGCTAACAGATGCTTTAGTTGCAGGTTTAGATTCTTCCGCAGGTTTTTCTCCCACCTGTTTGACAACTTCAATCCCATACTGTTCCAAAATCACGGTGGGATTACCGACTGAACGCATTTCAATACGTTTCACCAACACACCATTCATCAATCTTTGTCCTGGTTGTACATATCTACTAGTTGGCTCATTCGGTGCTTTAATAATTGCTTGGGGTACTTCACCAATCATAACTATACCAGTAACAACAACGGCTCTGGCCATTTCCGGCTGTGGTGCTAATGGTAAAACGGTTTTTTTTGTCGGTTTTTGCTCCATTGGCCTTGGTTGTGACGACTTGAATCCTGAAGTTGCTACTTTGGTGACTGGTTTAGTAACTGGTTTAGTAACTGGTTTAGTGACTAGTTTGGTGACTGGTTTAGTCGTTGTTGTCTTTATTGGTTGTTGTGTGATTATAGTAGGTAAGGGCAATAATGCAGGAACTGGGATTTTTGTCCTTGAATCCACAATTTGCCCAAAGGGGTCTGTTCGGCCTTTTTGTATGACCAGCAATCGCTCTGCACCGTTAGTCGGTGGAATCAAACCGCCAACAGATTCACGATTTCTGATCGGTCTAGCAGACACAATGGGATTATTCAACGCCAACTCTAAAGTTTGTGGTTGTGTTGTCTGCTGGGTAGTTGGTTGAGGACTAGCAGTATTAGTAACAGTAGGCGTGTCACCTATCGTACATCCAGCCAGCGATAAGGTTGTGAAAATAGCTACGGCTGTAGTAGCTGTAATATATGAAGCTGTACTCATTAACTTTTCTCAAAAACTATAGCCAGGTTTGTTTATACAGTTACTCAGCACGCCTCTAACTCAGTGATTCAAGATACTCAGACATAAGCGACTGAGTATCACTAAACAAGGTAAAAACTTCACCGGATTAGTTAAGTGCGTGGTCTCATCTTATATTTGTAATATTACCAGCATCAACTAAAATTAACAACTAACTTTACCCGTCATCCATAATATTTTTTAACAATTCCAACCCCTTCTTAACCCGCCTGGAAACTGTTACAACACTAATATTCAGAAGTTCTGCTACCTCTTTTTGGGTGAACTCATGAAAAAAAACATACTCAACAACTTCACGAGTCAGTTTTTCTAACTTAACCAGGGCTTGTTGTAAACGAATTTGATCTTCTTGGGCTAATTGGAAACTGCGATACTTGGAGTCTGGAACTAATTCACCCAAACAACTAGAATCTTCTTCTCCATCTTTTATAGGTACATCTAGACTCAAGGGTGTGCGGTTAATCAATGCTAATTTAATTTCTTGCCATTCACTTAGAGAAATTTTCAATGCAGCCGCTAATTCCCTATCCGTGGGTTGACGATGATATTGGTCCGTCAAAGAACGGTAAACTCCGACAGCTTTTTGTTGGATTTCTAGCCAGTGCCTGGGTATTTTCACAGTTACACTTTTATCTCGCAGATAGTGTTGAATTTCACCACGAATATAGGGCATAGCATAGGAACTAAAGGCATTTCTCTGGGAAAGTTCAAATTTCTCAATTGCCTTAATTAAGCCTATACAACCCACCTGCACCAGATCCTCATAGCTTTCATGGCACTGATTAACCCAATAATAAGCTTCTTTTCTCACTAGTCCGAAATTGAGTTCCACCAATTGATTGCGAACTTTTTGCGAGCGGGACTGCTGGTACTCTTGCAACAACTGTGAAATTTGATGTTTTAATTCGTCGGTGGCTATATTAGACATAAAATTTGATTTTTTAAGTGAATTTGGAATCTGTTGATTAACCCCTTCCTTGTTCTAGGCATCAGAACTATATTCAAATAGCTATTGACATAGGTTCTATCAACTTATATGCAAGATTTCTTGGCTGTGTAAAATTTTCTTCAATAGTTTATTTCGCACAATTAATATTAATAAAAGTGCTTTAGTGTTTTTTACTCAATTAAATTCAGTGTGTTCGGTAGTTGGTTAAACAACTGTTATGGAACGAAAATATACAATTAACAGTTAAATAATAAACCGGAATTGTACTCAATTAAATTAATTAACGATGAGATCTACTTATATTTCTGGATAATTTGAGAAGATATACTGATTATTAGCCTGAAACTGTGATTACTTTTGTTTATATCGTATTACAAATCTCTATCCCCTAGTTTCAAAAAAAAACCAAGCAGCACGTTGTTAGTAATGTGCTTCTTGGTTAAGGGAATTGCACAAATAAATTCTTAGGTAGGCTAGGCAAGATGCCTATTCTCCAAAATTTATTTTGTATACATCATGGATGTATATTAGGGTACTAATTTACCAAAATCTGGATATATTTTTACACTTCCATGATGTTGTATAAATATTTAATCAGTAATTTAGGCACGAGGCTCAATTCGACCGTAGAACAAACCACGAATCTTCACTTCTTTAGGTTCACCCGCGCCCAAATCTGTATCAGAAGGTTGTTCACTTTCAAAAGTCCCAGCGATTTCACCAGAAGTGTTATCAACTTTGGCTACCTGTAAAGAAATTTTGCCCTTGAGAATTTCTGCCCGCTTGACATTAGTACGGGTTAATTCTTCATCATCAGCTTGGGCTGGTAAGGCCACAGCATTATCATAACCACTAACAACACCACGACCTTTAGGATCTAAGAAAGCAGCACCACGATAGGAAGGGACCTTAAAAGTTCCTTCAAAGTCAGTGGATGTATTGATGCTAGTTAAATTAGGTTGTGTTTGTGCGACTAAATTTTTGATGGTAAATAAGAAAGGCACTAATTCACCACCGGGAAGCTTAACAGTGATAGCTTGGAAATCAATACCATCTTCTTCTGTAAAAGTCAAGCTATTATCTGAGTTGATAGAGAGCTTACCTTGTACTTGGTCAATGCTAGAAGTATACCTGGTCATAACTTTACCAGGAACAAATTCTGCTTCTTGACGTTTGTTAGCAGGTTCTTCCTTCACAAAGAAATTAGTTGGTTCTAAACAAAGTTCTTTGATGGAGTATGTTACGTTGGGATCGACTGGAATAGAACCACGACTAGTTTCTGCTAGTTGGGGACATTTATTAGCCAATCCAGTGCCGCGAATTTGTTCGTAAGTGAGTACATCACCCGCGCTGGTAGAGGGGGCATCACTGCACGCGGTGATTAATCCCAAGCATAAAGCGAAGAAAGCAACAATTAAAGCGCGATACCTCATGGTCAACCTCAATTTCAAAAATTAATATCTAAGTTGTCAAACTGCTTTACTAAACGTACTTAAACGCATTGCGTTTCTGAGCCTAGAATTTAAATCATAGACTAAGCAGTGAACCGCATCCATGTTCGATTATGTATGTGTTGCCAGTACATACAATAAAGGCATTTGGATAAGGAAATTAGCCAGATCATACGACTTTTTTTAACTCAAAATCAAAGCAATCTAGTGGTTAAGTCCTGCTGTAATACAGCACAGATTCACAGAAAAACTTTCTCTACCTTACCACCAAGGATTCTTGTTACCTGAGAATAGCCAGAAAGATATACAGCCTATTTTAGGTTTATGAGAATAATATGCCAGTTGCATAACTTTTCCAGTATCCTATTAGTTTTATGGAGTAGAACTTTTCATGGAGCATGATCAAAATTTGGCCTGTGAGGATTTATCCTGGCAACTAAAGGCGATTTCTAACACGGTGAAAAATGTAGCTGAAACCTGCGAGGGGGATGTAATTGCTATATTAGCTGTGTTACGTCATTTAGAACAATTGCACAGAGAAATTCGGGATGGAGTGTTTCAGGAAAATTTGCCCAATAATCGTCAAAGACTGTATTCATTGCTGAGAAATATTGAGTCTGAGGGAGGTTGGCCTTATATCGCCCGAATGCGAATACAAGCTTTGTTAGTGAATTTGTCGGAGTCAGCTAGTGATCAGGGTACTCTTCCCAGCCAAGCTGATGATGTTTTTCAAACCTCAGAATAGATGATCGCGCAAAATTACTGAGAGTAAAATGCTAATATAAATTAATGTGAATTTATGTAAATTAATGTAAAGTGTTGAAACAAAAGGCTATACAGCATTAGCTATGGGCTAGTGCTGTTGACAAAAGCTAATTTTCTGGACAAAGCCCATTGATTATGTGGGATAAATTTAATTGCTCATATCAGCCAAGCCCATAGAGAAAAGAAATTCAATTGCTACTTACAAGGAGTTGAGATGGCTGGAATATTATCAGTTTCTCGGACAAATTTAGCTCAACGTCGCCACAAATTACGCCGTCAGCGACAAATCAAAATTATTCAGACTATTTGGCGAACAGTTGCCGTGACTGGAATGGCTTCGGCCTTGTTGTGGCTGGCAGTCCAACCAATGTGGGTATTAAAGGATTCAAAGCAAATAGTGATAAAATCGGGTGCCAAAATCGAACTGACAGAAAAGAATATTTATTCACTATTGGGGTTATCATCTCCTCAGTCTTTATGGCGAATTGAACCTTCCCTCATTGCCGAATCTTTAAAAAAACAACCAAATATTGCCCAAGCGACCGTTAGTCGTCGTTTGTTTCCACCTGGTTTAATTATTGAAATCCAGGAGCGAGTTCCTGTGGCCATAGCCCAAATACGCAAAAAGCAAACCGCCACTAGTTGCGCGGTTGCGCCCTCTGCTGCGGGCAAGTCTGCTGATGTTAAGCCTTGTGTACAAAATAACAGTGCGGTTAATCAGCAAAATGAACTAGGTT
Source organism: Anabaena sp. 54 (assembly GCA_900299285.1). Classification (GTDB taxonomy): domain Bacteria; phylum Cyanobacteriota; class Cyanobacteriia; order Cyanobacteriales; family Nostocaceae; genus Dolichospermum. Next base: position 24,817 of record OMJF01000144.1, read on the forward strand.
TACTAGATGCTAGTGGGATTTGGATGCCTATGGCTAAGTATATGTCAATGAATCCTCAAAGGAAATTACCGCAGATGATGGTGATTGGTTCTCCCTCACAATATAGGCCATTCTGGACTCAACTTTATGAAGCTATTGGTCAAAGTTCTCTCAAGGTGACGGAAATTGATTTTCAAGACCCGACAAATTTAATTTTGACGACTGAATTAGGAATTGTGCATTTGGGTAGCCCTAGCAGCAAATTATCTGAACAAATTCAGGCACTTGAGCGAATGCGCCATTTAGGGACTCAAGTTAATCCTAGTAATATGGATTATATTGATCTCAAAAATCCTGACATCCCATTAGTACAGGTGAATCAAAAAAAACCAGCCTTAGATATCAAAAAATCGGCACAACTGAATACAAAACCAATCCTCAATCCCTGAATACTGACATTTTCTCGAATTAAACTGACGTGACTAATTTTATATTTTGGCAAATTGGCAAATTCCTATGTATTATACATATAGATGTAGGATTTTGCAGCCATTAGTTAAAAAATCATGCTCAGGTTTGTCAAATCAATATCTGAAAAATATTCTGAAAAGATATGAGGAGGTGATTAAAAATTATTGGTAGGACTAAGGTCTATCGAAAAGCTCAGTAACCAGTTAAATATTCTATGTGAAGTAGTGCCAGTAGCTTTATGCCTAGAGATAGGCATGAGATAAATAAACATCTATGCTTTTTTGGAACTATACTTTTGAGGAATAGGGGAGAGTTAGCCACATTAGCGTTTAGTATTATATACTGTACAGCTAATTATTTTATTTCACAAATCCACCAATACAAGAGCCAGTAAAATCAAAAGAATTTATACGGCAGTAATCAAAACTACTAGCCTATCTAAAAATACCATGACCATTTTACAGCAAGTATTTCAGTTTAGACAGTGGCTTTTGTTGTTTCTGTCCCAGTTAAATTTTATGCCTGAATCAGCGATAAATTACTAGATATAGTCTACAACATCATGGTAGGCTGGTAAATAGTAAAAACAATAAAATACGATGCCAATAAATTCTGGCAACGTCAAAATATAGTTGACTGTTAAGTAAATCACACCAATAAAAGTCGTTTATCTATCCTTCGCAAATCCAATGACATTTGATAATAACCAAGGGCTAATCTATAACTCTCAAGCTGGAAACCAACCGGGATTCTCTCTGGCTGTTAACGCTACTAATCCTTTTAATAATTCTTCTTTAAACTTCACCCAAGGTCAAGATCATAAGAGAATTTCTACTGAAAGTAGGAGTATTGGCGAAATTGTTCCGGGTCGTGTTGCTAACATCAAGGTGATTGGTGTCGGTGGTGGTGGTGGTAATGCTGTCAACCGCATGATTGAGTCTGATGTATCTGGAGTAGAGTTTTGGTCAATTAATACTGATGCTCAAGCTTTAACTTTAGCGGGCGCTCCTAGTCGTTTACAAATTGGCCAAAAGCTAACTAGAGGTTTGGGTGCAGGGGGAAATCCCGCTATTGGTCAAAAGGCAGCGGAGGAATCTCGTGATGAAATTGCTACTGCTTTAGACGGTGCGGATCTGGTATTTATTACTGCTGGTATGGGTGGGGGAACGGGTACAGGCGCGGCCCCAATTGTGGCGGAAGTAGCTAAAGAAATGGGCGCTCTTACCGTTGGTGTGGTGACTCGGCCGTTTATCTTTGAAGGACGCAGACGCACCAGCCAAGCGGAACAGGGGATTGAAGGTTTGAAAAGTCGAGTTGATACTTTAATTATTATTCCTAATAATAAGCTCTTGGAGGTGATTCCTGAACAAACTCCTGTCCAAGAAGCTTTTCGCTATGCTGATGATGTGTTACGTCAAGGTGTGCAAGGTATTTCTGATATTATTACTATTCCTGGTTTAGTAAATGTTGACTTTGCTGATGTGCGGGCTGTTATGGCTGATGCAGGATCGGCTTTGATGGGAATTGGTGTGAGTTCAGGTAAATCTAGGGCTAGAGAAGCTGCGATCGCTGCAATTTCTTCACCTTTGCTAGAATGTTCTATTGAAGGTGCTAGAGGAGTTGTGTTTAATATTACTGGTGGTAGTGATTTAACTCTTCATGAGGTAAATGCTGCTGCGGAAACAATCTATGAAGTGGTTGATCCTAATGCCAATATTATTTTTGGAGCGGTAATTGATGACAGACTCCAGGGAGAAGTGAGAATTACTGTGATCGCTACTGGCTTTACTGGGGAAATTCAAGCCCCTTCGGTGCAAACTATCGTTACTCCTAGAGTGGTTACTCCTACTCCCGCTCCTACTACTACCAGAAGACCTACACCACTACAACAACCTGTTAATAATCCCCCCCCAGTTGCAGAACCACCAAAGGAAAAACCCTCCTTGGATATTCCTGACTTTCTACAAAGACGACGGACACCACCCAGAAACTAATTCAAGTTGTCAGGGTTGGTAACATACCAAAATCTCTATAAACCTTTATTAATAAAGGTTTAGAGTTGTTATGCACAATTTTTTATTCTCAATAAGAATTGTGTAATGTCTATATTTTGGTTCGTTATTGCGACTAAAGGTATGTTAATAAACCAAATTCTCTTTTTTAATTCTCTTTTTTAATTCTGTCTATGACTGGGTTTTAAACACCTCCTGACTGGAGAAGATCCCTGAATTTTAGTATTGATTCAAAATTTATTGATATCATTAAAAAAAACGGGGATCTTGTACTTATTGTAGCTTGATTAAACCCCCTAAATTCTGACAATTTCATGACAAATTCATAACCATTATGTCCGACTTTAATAACGACATCAATAACTACATCCAAGACTTACAAGAAAATCTTAAAAGTGGTGGAGAACGGAGTCATTACCCCAGCCTAAAACGACTAATTGAAGGTTTAATGATGGGGATTAATGCCAGAATTGAA
>OMJF01000145.1 GCA_900299285.1 Anabaena sp. 54
CGAAAACCAAGCATTGATAGTGGTAGTCTGTTTCTAGATCTTAATTTGAGAAAGTCGCGTCTGGCTAAGGCGTGTAAGTCTACTGAGGGATAGCCGCTCATAAGCTCCTGTTGAAGTAGAAAGTAAAGTCTAGTTTTGTCTAGGTTTTATATAGCAGTGATTAATAACCAAGTTCTCTGAAAAGATAAATTGGTTTATTCCCTCAATTATAAGATTTTTAAGAGTACATGAACAAAAGATTTATTTTAACCTTGATTTCTAGCCCCGTATTGTTCACATCCATGCTATCTATGGTGATGATGGCTAGACCTGCTCATGCTAATCAGGTATCTGATACTATTGGTACTCATCTATCTTGTGTCATGTCTCCCCATTCAGCAACTCCAAAACAGGTATGTATACAAGTAAGTAACACTCTTCCCTCTGTTACAGACAATACCATACAAATAGCACAAGCGCAAACAAATAACCCCAAAGAATTAGAATTTTCTGATGCAGAAAGCGATCTAGCGATCAAGTTATTTGGCTGTGATTGTCCAGTTTGTATCAATGCTGCTCGTCAATTAAACGGTTTAGCTCCTTTACCAGTTTAATGGGGTGACGGTTGTACGGGCGAACCGCCGTTCGCCCCTACTGTCTGTTACCTATCACCTAACAATACTTCTCTAATTATATCTGTTGCTACTTCATCTGTAACTTTGACTGCACCAATTTGGGTTGGCAAAACAAAGCGGACTTTACCAGATTTAACTTTTTTGTCTAATTGTAAAGCATTAATTAGAGCTTCAATGTCTATATTCGCAGGTATTTGTGTTGGTAAACCTGTTTTTTTAATTAATGCGTTTTGACGTTCTGTGTCGGATTGTGGCCAAAGTCCTAATTTTACCGCAATAGCTCCCGCAGCTACCATACCAATACCTACAGCTTCACCGTGTTTGAATAAACGGTACTCGGTGAGACTTTCCACAGCATGACCAATGGTATGACCATAATTCAAAATTGCCCTAAGTCCAGATTCTTTTTCATCTTTGCTGACAACATCTGCCTTTGCTTGACAGGAATGAGTTAATATGCTGTTTATCAGGTCGGATTTTACATAGCGGAGTTGGTCAAGGTGTTTACTTAGTTCTAATTGAGTAAACAATTCGGTATCCCAAATGACACCGTATTTGATCACCTCTGCCATTCCTGCGCGAAATTCTCTAGCGGGTAGGGTTTTTAATACTTCTGGGTCAATTAAGACTAGACTGGGTTGATGAAATGCACCAATCAGATTTTTACCCTGGGGATGATTTACACCAGTTTTTCCACCAATAGCTGAATCTACCATTGCTAGGAGACTGGTGGGAACTTGGACAACGTTGATTCCTCGCAGCCATGTAGCGGCTGCAAAGCCTGTCATATCACCAATAACACCTCCTCCCAAGGCCACCATAGTTGAGGAGCGTTCTAGGCGATTTTCCAGGGCGATATCGTAGAGTTTTTGAATGGAGTTGAGGGTTTTGTAACGTTCTCCAGGGGGTAGGTTGTAGCTGACAACTTGAAAACCGGCTTTTTCTAAAGATGCGATCGCTCTTGGTCCATAATGTTTAAATATCATCGGGTTGGAAACTAGCAAAACTTTCTTACCTAGTTTCAAACTCGCCATTTGTTCACCCAGTTGATCTAAACTTCCAGGGGCAATGGTAATATCATAGGATTTTTCTGGTATATCTACTTTAATTACAGAACTCATTCCCTAACCCTAACATAATCACTCGTCTGGGTATTTTACCCCAATTTGACAACCTCTTTTCTATTCCCTGTTCCCTTTCATAATTATTGATGATTGAATAGAAATAAGTAACTAATTTGGAGAAAAACAAATGGCTGTAGTTGAATATGTTGCCTTTTTAGGCGTGTTTTTGGGTATAGCGGTTGGCTTGCTATTTGGTCTACGCGCAGCTAAGATACTCTAAACCTACAATTAAACGCTAATTAAACCCACTTGTGTGGGTTTAGTCTATAAACTAAATACTTAATTACTTATTAGCATTCACAACTACTTAGTTAATCCATATTAAAGTGATTCAAACCGTTTCACTAGCCAGCATTTTATCAACATTAATTCCTGCTAATATTCTAATCTAGGGAACTTTGTCTAAAAATGGTCTAATCCTAAAATAACCTAATGCTCTAAAATATCCTACTAAAGCATCAAAATATTAAATATGAGGATATATGTAAACACCCCTGCAAACTTATTAATTAAGGTATTCTCTTCCCTATTAGTAAAAAATTTTGTTGACATATTGATGTTTTTTAGATATTCTTTCCCCCATTCTCCATAATATTACTTTTTAAAGCTAAGTAGGTGAACGGAAAAAAACCGACATAAGTAACGAAAAGTAAAGTTGCTCAAAACCCCTTCCCTGTTCCCTGTTCCCTGTTCCCTGTTCCCTGTTCCCCGTTCCCTGTTCCCTTGTCATAACGACAATTTTTAACGCCCACCTACTTACTTTTTAAAGCAATAGATAATTGTCGTAATCTTTCACTAACTTCTAAATTAGACGCTTGCGATTTTAAATTATTTAAGTTATTCGGTATTTCCGCTAATAAAAGTGGATTTCCTTGTAACCATTCATTCAAAGCTACCCCCGTCCAAGTACCTTCTTTCTCTCGAAAACTATCAACTAAACCCTTGAGTTCTTGAATACAATAAGATTCAAAACTAGCAGCGTTAAAAATTGCAAACTTTAAATATTCCTCAAAAGCATTAAGATCATTTTCCACTTCAAAAATGACAGCTTGTTGTGGTATTTCGTTGTTAATAGCTGTTGGTTTTATTCCTGTTACTATTCCCGTTATTCCTAATACTTGTTGACGAATTTCTGCGTTAAAAAGTAAATCAGCACCATATTTGACATATCTTTTCAGAAGACTATAAGCAGGTTCTTGACCACTATAATAATTGTCAACAATTTCAATATCTACCCCCAGACTTTTGATGATTTTATTGCGAGTGTCACTATTAACAGGACCTCTAATTAATGCTTCTGCGACAGGCCGCGCAAACCGCAAAAATAAGACACTTAAACTATTTTCTAATTTGGATAAAAAATAATCTTCTGAATTTTCAATTAACCTGGCTTTTACTTGATCACTTCCCCATAATAAACTTGTCATATATGCAACTAAGTTTAAGGATTCATGTTGTAATTCTAAGGCCAATTGTCTAGCAATATTAGATAAAAGTCTACTTATATCATTATACAAATCCTCTCTCCAAGCAAAGTTAGCTTTCATTCTATCAAATTCAGGATTGGAATTAGCCAAAAAGATAGTATCTTTCTTTTTAAAAGTTTCCCCTCGGAGTTTCTGCATTTCCTGATCAACGATTTCTAGATATCCTTCTCGAAATTTCTCTATTTGGGTTAAGGAATTAGTAGTTAAATTTTCTAAGGTTTTATTAACTACATAAGCATCATAATATTTTTGTAAGTCTGCTTTAATTATTAACCATTTTTGATTCCACCATTCTGCAAATAAAACCCGTTGATTGTTTTCTGCAAATAGTTTTGCTTCTTCTGGATTTTCTGAATGATTTTTACTAACTAAACGATAAATTTCTTCAGAAGTGCTAATAATTGTATTTAGAGAAGCTTCACACCGTTTCTTTAAAATAGCGACTCTTTCGGTATTAATATAATCAAAGATTTTCTCTTTAATTATCGGCATACCAGTAGCTGCTGTTTTGAGAATTTCCACATCATCAATACCTGTTAATCTCTGCAAATGAGATTGAATAACATGAGTATCTCCTATTTCTAATTTAGTTTGTTCTCCAGCGATATTATTTAATAGCAAATATGCACCAGCAGAACCAGAAATAATCCTGTGTTCTGGTAAATTTGCCCGTTTTAACCAATCTTGAGCAGCTTCTTGAATGTGGGTTTTCATTGCTTCTGCACTACCTAAGGAATCAATGCGACTTAAAAATACAAATAACTTATCAGCAACGGTGACGTTTTTATCACCTTGTTCTGTAAATTTGATAATTTCTAATTCTTTTTCTCGCAGATTGGTAAAACGCTGTACTAATATCACAGCATCACAATCTGATAACATTTCTTGGGCTTCGTCAACGTGCTTGGCTAAACCTGAATCTAAACCGGGAACATCATAAAATACAATCCCTTCTGCTTGTGCAAGTTTGTTTGTATAAAGTCTCGCTTCTAACACAGCATGAGCATATTTTTCATCTGCTACATATTTTTTTAAAGGTTCTCGAATATCCTCTAATCTCGTAAAGGGAAATGTGCGATTTCCTTCTTGTCTCACTTGTTGTAAAGTGATTTCATTGGTGTGAATAGTGTTAATATCTTCTTGGGCTTTGGCTTTTTCTAGTTCTTTGAGTAAGTTGATAAATTCAGCTTCGGTTTTTGCTTGTACTTCTAATCTTTGTTCTGATTCATTTTGTACGGAATAAATTTGTGTGGTGGTAAATGTACATCTTCCTCCTTTTGCGGGGAGTAAATCACATTCTAACCAAGCATTAACAAAGGTACTTTTTCCGGCTTTTTCTAAACCGACTACTGCAATGCGAAATTCCCGTTTTTTGAGTCTTTCCAGTTGACGACGTGCGGGTTGTGCTTCTTGTAATAGAATTTGTTTTAATTTTTCGGGAATTTCTGCTTGTGGTAAGTTGGCTAAATGTACCGCGTGTCTTTGGATGTTTAATGCGTCAGTTAGACGGGTTTCATAGTAGGAAGATGCTGTTTTCCAATCCATTTTGTAGATACTCCTTAAATGCGGTTAAATTTTTCTAAACCAGATAAATTTTCAAGACAAGCTAATTTTTTAACTGTACAATAAGCTTGAATTGGTAGATTATCCTTTAAATAGTAACGCATATTTTGATCAATCATATTACGACCATCATTAATATTGATTCTGATATAAACTTCCCGTATGCTATCAGATGAAATATTATCATCGGTTATCTCCAAATTTTGCTCATTTGCGTCAGCAACTTTAACACTAGTACATAGGAAGTAAGAAGCATTATCTATCAGGTATATTAGCTCATCAACCTTTAATTTTGAATGATTTATGAAATTACTGGCTATAGATGCTGGAACAACAAGACATAAATCCGCAGGAATTAGAGGCTGAAAAGTTGGTTTTTCTTGTGTTCCTGGTGCTATAGTTGGTTTGATTTTTTCCTGCTTTTTTTTATCAAGAGTTTGCTTGTACAAAAACAATCCAACAAATGTAAAGGCTGCTGCTACAAAAATCCACTCCATATTTCCTCCTTGGTTTATTACTTTAGCGATAACATTGTTGATTGGTGTATTTTTTAATATTCCATCCAACAAGTCATTAATGATTTCCTTATCTTCGTCTTTATTAGCAGAAGGTTTTATACCAAAATAATCACAGATTTTACTTGTTTTTTCTCGATATAGTAGTTGTTCTTCACCCATTATTATCCCAATAGTCTGATATAAAAGGCCTCTTCCAGTTATTTGAGATATGTTTTCAGAAACTTGATCATATAGGTTTTTAGGGTTCTCTGTTGCCACTAGATTTTAGCACTCCTATTTTAAAACTGTTTCTAAGGTAGAAAAATGTTCGGCAAGTTCTTGAGCTTTTTGTTGAATGGGTTGCCAAATATTTCTTTGGTTTTCATAATCTAGAGTAATTTCTTGGTTAGCTTTATCAAGTCTAGCTTGATAACGGTCAATAATATCATTCTGAATTTGATCTACATTTTTTTTTAGAAAATCAATTTGTTCTAATAGCCAACTTGCAATTTTGTTGACTATTTCTGTTTCTTCCTTTTTAGACTGAATCAGCCAACCTCTCAGTAAATTGTTTACACTAGGTATTTCGGCATTATCACTAGAACGGGTTTGATATTCAGTTTCATAAAAAGTCCTTTCCCAAAGCCATAATGTATACCATTCTCTTTGCTTTTTTTCAACTTGTACTGCTTCTTTCCATGTTCCTTTATTAATAGGAAAACCTGCTTCAAAACGGAAGTTAAATGTAAGTTCACTATTAACTTTAGTTAGTTGAGATTCTGGGAATTTAATTGCTATATTAGGTGAAATAGCATTTGCTCCCTTTTCAATATGAGATAAATGACAATTGAAAAGTTCTACTACTGCTTGGTACATTCTATTTAATTCTTGACTAGAAATTTGCTTTAATACATCCTCCATCACAATATTCAAATGAATAGCTAGTTCATTTAGTTCCTCATTTATTTGTTTAAGTTTATTCTTTTCTGAATCAGTTCTTGCTTCCATTATTTTCCCTTCTTTAGCCACGGAAGCAGTATAACCTAAATTTACAAGTCGGTTTAAATTTCTTCCTAGCAAATTGACATTTAAAATATTTGTCTTTTTTAAATTGGGACTGTCTAAGTCTACTCTTCCAGTTTCTAAAGACTTTGCTACTGCTTCTAATACTTGGTTAATTCCTTGACCTAATTCCCGTCTCCATCCATAAAGGGGATATAATTTTTCTCCTAATAGATTATAAGGTTCTACATTTTTAAGTTCTAAAATTGTTGATTCAAGATATAGCACAGGATCATCTTCTGACTGTTCTGCTAGAACTTGCTTAACTTTTGTATCTAATTTTTCAAAAGGTTCTCTTAAATTTGTATCGCTAATTTGTAAGAAACGCTCAATTGATAATCTAATCTCTGATATATTTTCACATTCTTCTTGATACCGTTCCTCAGAACTATTAATAACGGCGTTTGTTGTCTGTGTTGCCCATTCTGTTATGGGATTTCCAGTAGCTATATTAAACCGTTCTATAATTTGGGGAATTACCAACTGGGGAAAATGTTTATTAATATGTTCCCTGAGATTTTCCTGAAATTCCTCACCATAGGATTTTTCCCATAATGCTTCAGCAACTCTATTTTTTTCATGTCTATTCCATTTTTGTGTGTTACGTGGCAAATCTTCTAAGATATCTTCAATTAAGCCATTAAAATGATTATCGGCTTTTTTACAAGCTTCAGCACTGTAAAAATCATCTTGATTTTGAATTTGTAAAGCTAACAAAGCTGGCCAGGTACTCAGTTTTGCTACTTCTAATTTTTCAATATCTTCTGTATATTCCTTTAATTGCTCAGTTAATTCATTTTTAATACTCCGAATAGTATTTTCAACAAACCGATTTTCTGTTTCTGGCCAGCTTCTATCTGCTCGAAAAACATCAATCCTATTCAGTGCAAAAAGCATTCTTGCAGGAGAACCACCTAAATCTTTTACCTGCTGTACAACCTCTTGCAATAAACTTTTTACTTTCTGAGAATCTGTCTCGGCACTATTATAAGTAACTATACATAAAGCCTCTCGACATTGTTTAATTACATTAGCATTACCTTGATCACCCACATAAGCTAAACCAGGTAAATCTAATATTCTAACTCTTGTTGCTTTTGGTAATTGTAATTGAGATTCTTTTAACAGTCGAAAAGGGTAAGTAATTGTAGATTGGGGACAGGCTAAATTTGGTTGAGTTTCTCTATTTTCGATGTAACTTATCATCGCTTGATAAAGACGTTGATAAATTTTATCATCACTAATGCCTCTCCATTCTCCACATTCCCATAACGCCCCTGGTGTTTCATGAATGATCAGAGATTTTTCTTTACTATACTCAATTGTCACTGCTCCTGCACTCATTTCACTGACAGCAACCGGGACAATTTCCGCACCACATAATAAATTAACTAAGGTGCTTTTACCACTGCTGGTAGTTCCGGTTGTCGCAAGAGTGAGGGTAGGATTTTGTAATTCGTAAATAAGCTGAGTTAACGCTGTTTCTAAGTTGTTAGATAGTTCTTGTATTTCCGGTTGATAACTCTCCGGTAGGTGCTGGGATATTTCTGTATGAAAGTTATCCCAGTATTGAGCTAGTAGTTTGGCTTTAAATTCGATTTCTGCAAATACTTTATATACTGAGTTGCTCATATTGCCAAATCTATACTTGGTTACTTTGGGTTTTGTCTAGTTTAAAATCCTATTACATAGTATATACATAGAATATTTAATAAAGCAAGTCCAAACAAAAAATAGTTTACAGCAGTTTTCATGTATTTGAGCCACAATTATTAGACCTAACCCCCAGCCCCTTCCCTACCAGGGAAGGGAAGTAAATCAAAGCCTCTCTCCTTGTAGGAGAGAGGTTTACCAGAGAGGTCGGTTTGTGGTTTATTTACCTGAAAATAGCTGTAATAACAATACCTCCACCAGAATTTGGTGACAAGTTTAGTCAACGTTGCTGATTTATCTCTAAATACTGATTAAGATCCTCAATAACGCGGGTAAGTTCCGCTTCTGTTGTCAACCGAATACCTAAATTACGAATTGTTAACAAAACTTTAGCCGCAAAGGGAGTAGGCCAGATATTAGGATTACAAAATATCTCTACAAATACATCCCCAGTATAACGATATTCTAAGGAAGGTTGGGGACTAACTTTACCTGTACCTGGGGTTTTAGCAGCAACGACTTTGAGGCTTTTCATTAATTCATTGATTTCTACTTTTAATTCTTGCGCTGCTTGGGGTGAAAAACTGAAGGAAACAGAACCTTCTACTAGATTTAGTGTTAGAGGTACAGAAGACATAAGCTACTTATTAAAAATAATTCGTAATTATCCATATTACCAGAATATGCTCTTTATAATTTTTCTAAAAAATATTTCTAATTTTCTGCCAATTTTCTGCCAAATTCCTAATATTCAGTATTTAGTAGGTTGGGTTTGACTTGGTTCTACCCAACCTACTAAATTTTGTTGGGTTTGGTCTTCGTTCTACCCAACCTAC
>OMJF01000146.1 GCA_900299285.1 Anabaena sp. 54
ATCGCTTCCGTTGAAACCTACTTGAAATATGCTGAAGCAGTTGGTTTAACCCAATCTGCCGCAGTACCTGCTTAATCTTAATAGCGAATATTCAGAATTAAATTGATATTTAATATTGATATTTAATTCTGATATTGATTCTGCTTTTTTTAATTATCTATAGATTTGGAAATCAAGATTTTTCAAAGGGTATTACAAAGAAGTATGAATCCTTTAAAATATATTCACTGAAAAAATTGCCAGTGAATATATTTGATGCCAGTTTACTATTTTATTTTCTGGAGAACTTCATGATTTCTTTAATGGCAAAAATCCGACAAGAACATCAGTCAATAGCTGAGAAGGTCGCCCAACTAGCTCTAGAGACTAATGAGTTCTTGTCCGTTACCACAGCGCAAAGACAAGCTCAAGCTCAAAAACAAGCTCAAGAATTGCTAGACTTCCACAAACAACTCGAAACAACAACTGAGCAGTTCTTATCAGAAATAGCTAAAGCCAGACTTACTCAAGCTCAAAAACAAGCTCAAGAATTGCTAGACTTCCACAAACAACTCGAAGCAACCACTGAACAGTTCTTATCAGAAACAGCTAAAGCCAGACTTGCTCAAGCTCAAAAACAAGCTCAAGAATTGCTAGACTTCCACAAACAACTCGAAGCAACCACTGAGCAGTTCTTATCAGAAACAGCTAAAGCCAGATTTCCTCAAGCTCAAAAACAAGCTCAAGAATTGTTGGCATTCTATCAAGAACTTCAAGCAACAACTGAGCAGTTCTTATCAGAAACAACTAAAGCTAGATTTGCTCAAGCTCAAAAACAAGCTCAAGAATTGCTAGACTTCCACAAACAACTCGAAGCAACCACTGAGCAGTTCTTGTCAGAAACAGCTAAAGCCAGATTTGCTCAAGCTAAAGAACAGAAGGAATCTCTAGTTAAGTTCCGTCAGGATTTGTTTGTAAGTATCTTTGGTTAATCTATACTCTCAATAATTATTCGAGAATAGGTTGACATAATAAAACCCCCGATTTTACAGTTACAAAACTGTTAAGATGAGGGGGTGGTTATTAAAATTCAACAACAACAAGTTTTGGTGTGAGATTTAGGTAGTCTATATTTACTTATACTATGTTTTTGTCATAGTAAACAATTAGTTAGCATTAATGCCCCTAAACCTATAAAAATAGGCATCCTAGCTCATCAGACCAATGATATGATATTAGCGCATAAATTTTAAAAAAGCATTATATCATTCTTTTTTTTCACCCATCTTAATTTTCTCTTAACTGTTTACCATATTCAACTTATGACCATCACCAAGGTTAATCATAAAAGAGCAGTTCTTCGTCTTCGTCCGGGTCAGTTTGTAGTTACACCTGCTATTGAGCGAGTAGTAATTCGAGCGCTGCGTTATCTCAAATCAGGGTTTCCTATTCACCTCCGCGGACCTGCTGGGACAGGAAAAACAACTTTGGGTATGCACTTGGCTAACTGTCTTGACAGACCAGTGATGTTACTGTTTGGAGACGACCAATTTAAAAGTTCCGATTTGATTGGTAGTGAATCTGGTTACACTCACAAAAAATTACTCGACAACTATATACACAGCGTTGTTAAAGTCGAGGATGAGTTTAAGCAGAATTGGGTTGATTCCAGATTAACTTTAGCTTGTCGTGAAGGATTTACTTTAGTATATGACGAATTTAATCGTTCACGTCCTGAAGTTAATAACGTCCTACTGTCAGCATTGGAAGAAAAAATTATCAGTCTTCCTCCCAGCAGTAACCAGCCTGAATACCTGAGTGTTAATCCCCAATTTCGGGTGATTTTTACATCAAATCCAGAGGAATATTGCGGAGTTCACTCAACGCAAGATGCTTTAATGGACAGATTAGTGACCATTAATATGCCAGAACCGGATGAGATCACTCAAACAGAGATATTAATTCAGAAAACAAACATAGGACGAGAATCTGCTAACTTAATAGTTAGATTGGTAAAATCATTCCGTCTGGCTACAGGAGCAGAAAAAACTTCCGGTTTACGGTCTTGTTTAATGATTGCTAAAGTTTGTGCAGATCATGATATTCCGGCCTCAACAGAAGATTTAGATTTTCGAGAAATTGCTATGGACATTCTGTTTAACCGCGCTCAGTTGTCTATCAGCGAATCTACTGATATTTTCATGGGGTTACTTGAGCAATTCTCAGCAGAAGAAATTGAGGTATTAAATGATACCCTGATTCCATCTGATGAACTTTTGATTAACAATTCCCAATTTACAGCCCAAGAATTAGTTACTCAACCAATAACTGGTTAAGCAAAAAGTGAAGGATCAACAGGAATTCAAAAAGCCTTAAACATAGAGCGCGAAATGAGCATAAAAGCTCTATGTTCTTTGCATAAAAATTTTTAGCTTGCAAAGTCAATCGTGTTTATACCATTCAAGAGTTTAATCATTTGTGAATTCTAACCCAACACTGCCTACGCGTCATCAAACAAACTCAAGTCGAACTATTAATACATCTACCCAAGGTTCGACTTTAGCAGACATTCTCGAAAGGGTTTTAGATAAAGGGATTGTCATTGCTGGAGATATTTCCATATCTATCGCGTCCACCGAACTTCTACATATTCGGATTCGCTTGCTGATTTCCTCCGTGGATAAAGCCAAGGAAATGGGTATCAATTGGTGGGAAAATGATCCTTATCTCAGTGCTAAGGCTCAAGGTTTGGTTGCAGAAAATGAACAACTTCGACATCGTTTAGAAACTCTAGAATCCAAACTCAATTTGCTGACATCTTCTACTAGTGTCCAAGAGGAAATTCTTCTACAAACAGATACTACAGATACTCAAGATGATTTTTATCAAGAGAAGGAAGATAATTTATCTCCTTTGGAAGCACCGATTGAAGTTCTAGATTTTCAAGCTCAAATCAATCAAGAAGATTCATCACCTGTAGATACACAAGTGGAAATTATGGAGCTCCAAGTTGAAGAGAATCAAGAAACTCCATTATCTTTAAACCCAACCATAGAAATTACAGATTTTCAACCGCAAACTAGTCAAGAAACTTCACTGATCGATTTCCAAGTTGAAAATAATCAAGAAACTCCATTATCTTTAAACCCAACCATAGAAATTACAGATTTTCAACCGGAAACTAGTCAAGAAACTTCAACGATAGAACCAACGATTGACCTTTAACCTCAACTGAAAATGTAGGAGTTATGAATTATCTACATCTAATTAATCAAAGCTGAGACTTTTAAAACTTTAATAGTCAAGTATCCAAGACATTTAAAACTTTAGGTTGCATCATCAAAATGCTTTCCACTCCAGCTGATAACTTCGACGAGTCACTGACTACCGTTTCTAAATCTAAGAATGAAGCCGGTTTAGCCCCTTTGCTTTTGACTGTATTAGAATTGCTACGTCAGTTGATGGAAGCTCAAGTAATTCGGCGTATGGAAGAGAATTTACTCAGTGAAGCTGACTTAGAAAGGGCAGCAGACAGTATCCAAAAGTTAGAATCACAAATATTACATTTGTGCGAGACTTTTGAAGTTGACCCAGCAGAGTTGAATGTAAATTTGGGAGATTTTGGTACTCTTTTACCACAATCAGGCTCTTATTATCCAGGAGAAACTGGTAGTAGCCCTTCCGTACTGGAATTATTAGATCGGCTTTTAAATACCGGAGTTGTTGTAGACGGTGAGATAGATCTAGGTCTAGCTCAACTTGATCTTATTCACGCTAAATTACGGTTAGTTCTGACATCAAAACCAATTTAATACTAGTTTATTTATCAGTTCTAATTTTAGGTTCAACTTGTTTAAAGCTTATGAATACAGATTTGAAGAATAAAGATTTTGGACTTTATTTGTACGGCATTTTCCCAGACATAATTCCTGAAACTATTAATGTTAAGGGATTGGATGGAAAATCTGTTCATAGCCAATTGGTTGATGGGTTTACTTTTTTATATTCACAGGCCTGTCAAGAAAAATATTTGGCTTCTCGCCGCAATTTGTTGACTCATGAAAGAGTTTTAGAACAAACAATGCATGAAGGTTTTTACGTTCTTCTGCCCCTGCGATTTGGATTAGTTGTTAAAGATTGGGAAACAATCATGAGTCAACTAATTAATCCTCATAAAGAGCAATTACATAAATTGTTTGAGAAATTGGCAGGACAAAGAGAGGTAAGCATTAAAATTCTGTGGGATTCTAAGGCTGAATTGCAAGCTATGATGGAGTCTAATCATGAGTTGAGGCAGCAGCGCGACAACATGGAAGGTAAAAAGTTAAGTATGGAGGAAGTGATTCAAATTGGACAACTAATTGAAAGTAATTTACAAGCCCGCAAAAAATCTGTGATTGAAGTTTTTACCAGGGAGCTAAATCCTTTGGCTAAAGAGATTGTAGTCAGTGAACCCATGACGGAAGAAATGATTTACAATGCGGCCTTTCTGATTCCTTGGGATAGCGAACCTCTCTTTAGCGAACGCGTCGAAGCGATTGATAAAAAATTTGGTACTCGCTTGCGTATTCGCTACAACAATTTTACTGCCCCCTACACATTTGCCCTGCTTGATTCATAGGAGTTATTACAATGCTGAAGCAACTTTTACTATTGCCAATCATGGGTCCACTTAATGGAGTTGTCTGGATTGCAGAGCAAATCCAAGAACGGACTAACACTGAATTTGATGCTCAAGAAAATTTGCATAAACAATTATTGAGTTTACAGCTTTCCTTTGATATTGGCGAAATTTCTGAAGAGGATTTTGAGATTCAAGAAGAGGAGATTCTTTTAAAAATTCAAGCCTTGGAAGAAGAAGCTCGCTTAGAATTAGAGGCTCAACAAGAGGAAGCTCGCTTAGAATTAGAGGCTCAACAAGAGGAAACTCGCTTAGAATTAGAGGCTCAACAAGAGCAAGTACGCTGGCTTATTACACAAGCCGAACCAGAAGAATTTGAAGATCAACCTCAATTTACACACATAACAGACACGCACAAGCATCTTGTTAAACTATAGGTGACAAGTAATATCTCTCTCCCTCTACCGGATTTAACCCCTTGAAGATACGGTAATTACGAATTGTCAATTGTGCTATACATAGTAAAATATTTGAGTAGTGTTTAAGGTGATCATAAAAAAACCCGCCTTCGCGGGTAAATAGTTGAAGATGTGTTCATATTTGCCTAGATCAAGATTTCGGATCTTAATATTCAATCTCAAAAGTTTGGTAATTATTCGATTCGACAAAGGTGTTTGGACTCACTATGTTTTGAGTAACACTAGATTGAGGTTGACGCAATTTTTTAATCGTTTTCTCTGTATCCTCTATCTGGCTATTAAGGATCTCCAAACGCTGTTGCAGTACAGTAGTACGTTCCTTAATATAACACAGTTCTCTCTGAATACGTTGCTTTTCAATCACCATTTTATAAAGCTCTAATTGACTGGAAGCATCAGAGTGATTTCTAGGCATTGTACTAACTTTAGCCCTGATAATACTACTGCGAACATTTTTCATGAACAAATACCTGAATATTTCCTACTATTATAACTAAGTTTTTGTTATTGTAAATCCCTAAATTATTCAGGAAATATTCAGGAAAAAATTTATGCGGTATTTTAAGGAATACTAATCTTAGGTAATTAATATAATACCATTAAATATTTTTATCTAGGTAAAATGTATGGAATTAGAAAATTTTTACACTTATGCTTTTTTAGAAATACCCAGATTTACCTTGATTTTACCACAGGGTGCTGCTAGTCAGGTAATGTTGGTTAATGGTACTGGACTTGCAGCTATTGTCGAACCAGGAATATCCTTAGAGTCATTTCAAAATAATGATCAAAAAATCATCCAGATGGCTTTATCTCATGATCGAGTAATTTGTGAACTTTTTCAACAGGTGACAGTTTTACCCTTGCGTTTTGGAACTTGTTTTGCTTCCATCAACAACCTGCTAAATTATCTAGAATACCATAGACAAGAATATCAAGATAAACTAGAAAAAATCAATGGTAAAATCGAATTTACTTTAAAATTAATCCCACGGAAGATGGAAGAACCAGCAGCATTGGAAAGAGGAGGTAGAGATTATTTTTTAGCTAAAAAACAACGCTATCAAGATCAAAATAACTTTAGCATTGCTCAAGCTACAGAAAAACAAAATCTGATTGATTTAATCACTAAAGTCAATCAATTACCACTTGTTATTCAGGAAAAAGAAGAAGAAGTAAATATTTACCTGTTGGTTAAGTCTCAAGATAAAAGCTTACTTTTAGAACAATTTTTAAATTGGCAAAAAGCTTGCCCACGTTGGGATTTACTTTTGGGAGATTGTCTTCCCCCTTACCACTTTATTTAATGATTATTTATTAGTCTTTTAGTGATTTATTAAGTTTATTATGAACCAGTACGACTCATTTCATTTAATCATGTTTAGTGGTAAGGGTGGAGTTGGCAAAACTACCACTTCTTGCACTTTTGCTCGTTATTGGGCAAAACAGTTCCCAGAAGAAACAATTTTGTTACTTTCTACAGATCCGGCACATTCTTTAGGAGATGTGTTACTGACAGAAGTGAAAGATTATGCTTCACCACTGCCAGATTTGCCTAATTTAAGTGTTCAGTCCTTAGATGCTGAAAAACTGCTATTAGAATTTAAGTCTAAATATAGCAAATTTTTAGAATTACTGGTTGAGCGAGGAAGTTTAGCAGACGGACAAGATTTAGCCCCAGTTTGGGATTTGGACTGGCCCGGTTTAAACGAATTAATGGGATTATTAGAAATCCAACGTTTACTATCTGAAAAAAAAGTAGACCGCATAGTAGTTGATATGGCTCCTTCTGGTCATACCTTAAACCTGTTGCGATTGGAAGATTTTTTAGATGTGATTTTAAACTCATTAGAGTTATTTCAAAAAAAGCATCAGGTGATCACAGAAACTTTAACCGGACGTTATACTCTTGATGAAGTTGATGACTTTTTAGCCGATCTGAAATTTCAATTAGCAGAAGGTAGACGACTGCTACAAGATGATAAATTTACAGGTTGTATAGTTGTCGCCGTTTCTGAACCTATGTGTTTTGCTGAAACTGAGCGACTTCTAGAAAGTTTAAAAAGCTTAAATGTTCCCTATGGCGGAATAGTAATAAATCGAGTTTTGACAGATTCTAATGTAGAGCCAGATCGCTATGCAGAACAGCAAAACTTTATCAATAAATTCTTAAAAATTTCTCACAATAAACCCGTTTTTACAGTACCACAACAGCAATTCGCACCATTAGGAGGGTTAGCATTAGATAATCTAGCAGCACAAATTCAATATATTGATCACGTGGAACTCACTTCTCCTGCAGCAATTCAATGGCCGACTAAAATTCCACCTAGCTTGACTGACTTTGTAGCTGAAGGCTGTCAACTAATTATTGTTGGTGGTAAAGGAGGAGTTGGTAAAACCACAGTGTCAGCAGCTATGGCCTGGGCTTTTGCTAATCGTTATCCTGAGCAAAAAATTCGCGTAATTTCCATAGATCCTGCTCATTCCTTGGGAGATGCTTTTGGCGAAAAATTAGGACATGAACCAAAATTATTAGCTCCTAATTTAACTGGACAGGAAATTAATGCTGAGAAAATATTAGATCAATTTCGTGCCGATTATCTTTGGGAATTGGCGGATATGATTAGTGGTGAAGGAACAGAAGCAGACGCAACAATAAATATTGCTTATCTTCCAGAGGCTTGGCGACAAATTATGTCTCAAGCCTTACCAGGTATTGATGAGATGCTATCCCTAATCACAATTATGGATTTATTAGACAGCAATCAGCAAGATTTGATTATTCTAGATACAGCACCCACAGGTCATCTCCTACAATTTTTGGAAATGCCAACGGCATTAGGAGATTGGTTATCTTGGATATTTAAGCTGTGGATGAAATATCAGGATGTCTTGGGTCGAGTTGATTTCATTGGGCGGTTGCGAAGTCTGCGCCAACAAGTTGTTAAAGCTCAAAAGAAATTAAAAGACCCAAAACACACCCAATTTGTGGGTGTAATTCAAGCGGAGGCGGCAATTATAGCTGAACATATTCGTTTAACACAATCTCTAAAAAATATAGGCATTCAGCAGCGTTATGTGGTACAAAATCGTTACACTGATGATGTAGAGATTGAAAGCAGTTTGTTTTCACAACAAACAATTGTTCGCTTACCTAATTTACCTAGATCTGTCGAACCCATTGCCAGAATTAAAGCCGCCGCCGATCTTTTGTTTTAGGTGGATTGCTATAGTCAAGAAAAAATGTTTTTTTTAGAGTCAATTTTTGGAGGAATGTGATGAGTGAAAATTTATTCAAGGGATTTGAGCAGTTACTAGAACTGGTGAAAACTCTAGAGGAAAAAGCAGAAAATGGAGAAATCAAGACCAATGTCCAGTTAAACTCCCGCCCTTTAAGCAGTATTCCCAGAACAGGAAATATTCCCCGTACCAGTAATATGGGTGCTAATATAGGTAATATGGGTAATATGGGCAATGATGTGGGTACAAGTCGCATCAACACTCCATCCTCTCCAACCTCTCCTGCAGGTCCATCAGATGCAATCGTCCCCCCTGATCCTACCTCAGGTATTGCTCTTAAAGATATCGGTGGACTGAGCGAAATTCTTAAAGAACTCAAAGAATTGGTTGCTATTCCTTTAAAACGCCCTGACTTACTGGCAAAATTGGGACTAGAACCCACCCACGGCGTATTATTAGTTGGTCCTCCTGGCACCGGTAAAACTCTCACTGCCCGGGCTTTGGCTGAGGAACTTGGTGTTAACTACATTGCTATTGTCGGTCCTGAAGTCATCAGTAAATATTATGGTGAAGCGGAACAAAAATTACGCGGTATTTTTGAAAAAGCCGCCAAAAATGCTCCCTGTATTATTTTTATTGATGAAATTGACAGCCTCGCCCCAGACCGCAGCGCTGTAGAAGGGGAAGTTGAAAAGCGCCTCGTTGCCCAATTATTAGGCTTAATGGATGGTTTTTCCCATAGTCCAGGGGTGATTGTTCTCGCGGCTACCAACCGCCCTGACCACCTTGACCCAGCCCTGCGACGACCGGGCAGATTTGACCGAGAAGTGCAGTTTCGCATTCCTGATATCAACGGCCGCAAAGAAATTCTGCAAATTCTTACCCGTTCTATGCCCCTGGATAACACCGTTGACCTCGATTTTATCGCCGAGCGGGCGGTGGGATTTGTGGGGGCTGATTTGAAGGCTGTTTGTCAAAAGGCGGCTTATAGCGCCCTCCGTCGTCAAGTTCCTTCTATAGAGGTGCAAGCTCCAGAAAACATGACGGTTACTCAAACTGATTTTTTGCAGGGACTCAAGGAAATCAAACCAGCTGTACTTCGCAGTGTGGAGGTTGAAGTTCCCCAAGTTGCTTGGGATGATATTGGTGGTTTAGAGAATATTAAGCAAACCCTGCGAGAATCTGTAGAAGGGGCGCTACTTTATCCAGAACTTTATCTACAAACTAAGGCTATTGCTCCTAAGGGGATTTTGTTATGGGGTCCTCCAGGAACTGGTAAAACTTTATTAGCCAAGGCTGTGGCTTCCCAGGCCAGGGCTAATTTTATTGGTGTCAATGGACCGGAATTACTGACCCGTTGGGTGGGTGCAAGTGAACAAGCAGTGCGGGAATTATTTGCTAAGGCGCGACAAGCAGAACCCTGTGTCATATTCATTGATGAAATTGATACCTTAGCTCCAGCAAGGGGAAGTTACAGCGGTGATTCTGGTGTAAGTAACCGGGTAGTGGGGCAATTATTAACTGAGTTAGATGGTGTAGAGGCAGGTGCAAGTATTCTGGTTATTGGGGCTACAAACCGTCCTGATGCTCTAGACTCAGCTTTATTACGGGCAGGTAGGTTGGATCTACAACTTAAAGTAGATTTGCCTGATTTGGCTAGTCGTTTAGATATTTTGCAGGTTTATACTGAGGGACGACCATTATTAGATGTGAATTTAACATATTGGTCTGAGGTTACAGAAGGTTGGAATGGCGCTGATTTAGTGTTGCTGTGTAATCAAGCTGCTGTGGAAGCTATTCGCCGTTTCCGAGCGCAAGGACAGACAGATCCTACTGATATCAGAATTACTAATAATGATTTTGAATATTCTCATCAGGTTTTGGTCAGTCAACGTCATGCTTAGTTAGATTCTCGCTGTCACCCCTGGCTACAAGGAAGTTGGCCGGGGGTTGGAAAACAAGGTAAGTGCAATGGCAAGACTACTGGTGGATAGAATTGTTTTGAATTGATTTAGCGATCGCTTTACGGCAGTTTCCGATATGATAACGCATCTAGGTTTTCTTTGGGTAATTTTTTAGCAACTCCTACTTAGCGAGCATTGGTAAAATAGGTTTAAAAATCTGATTCAGAACATTATTTCTAATACGAATAGATATATTCATAGGAAATAGAGTTGCTCCAAGTTTACGTTTCATAGAATAGTTAGTAACTCCCAAATCTACAATTTGTTTGCCACACTTGGCAGAGTATATTATACTTTCCCACACACAGTGATACCAAAGATTAAATGTCCTATTGCATGTATAATCTAGTCCTATCAGGTAGGGAATCATTACATATTGACAGTCAAGTAGTAAGGTAAAAGCAATAATTTTTTCCTCAGAATCTTTAATTGCAATTATCTTAGCATCCTCGCCAAATTGTTGCTTAATTTCAAGGAAAAAGTCTTTAGGTAAACAATCGGTGCGGAACTCTTTAGCATTATTATTAACATTTAGATACAAATCATATATATCTTCTAAAAATGGAAGATAATCTTCAATAATATGGACTGTTAACCCTGCTGAAACACGTTCTCTGATAATTTTATTGATATAACTTCTGTTCTTAGACTTGAGATCATAAATATATTCGTCTGGCTTTAAGTTTGACCTAAATAAAACTTTGACAATTGGAAACGTTTCAATATTGATAAATCCAAAATTTTGATTAACGCTCAATTCATTTTGTATATTTTTTTCTGCTAATAGGCTAGTATCTATATAATCTCTTAAAACAATTATTTTAAAATTTTTATCCTCTTTTGCAATATGTACTAGGAAACTTCCAACAAATTCTTCGTAAGTCAATACTTCTGAATTGTACCAGAAGTGTCGACCATAAGTTTCAAAAGTAGCAATCATACCTATGGGCAATTTGAAGAAAGAAGGATATAATTTCCTCACAATACTAAAAATATGTTTAAACTGCTCATCTGAATTGCGAATTAGATCGTAAAGTGTTGTATAGAAGAAAGCTATTCCGACTATTTTGTTTTTTTCATTAAAAGCTAGGCAGTAGTAAAACTTATCAGAAGAATGAATCTTTTCAACTACTTTCATAAATCGTTCATCTAAACCAAATTCTTTAGATGAGATATTTATATTCCAAATATCTGAGGGAAGACTACTAATTGAATAATATGTTTTCCAAGTTAATAATAACATATGTTTGCGATTAATCCTCTAGATTTGTATTCTATTGATGCTCTTCATGAAAGCGTTTAAATCCTCTTTTTTGCTATCTTTATAAGGGGTATAAAACTTCCCACAAGGATTTTCAAAAACTGGGAATAAATAACGAAATAATAGCTTTAGAATGATATTAAAAAAATTACGTTTAAAGTAGACACCTAGATACAGTTTCTCAAATATACATCCAGAGTAAGACTTAGGTACATAACTAGTTTGACCCAATACCACATATTTCTTGTTAACTTTCTGTGCTTCAATCAATGAACGAAAAATAACATTTTGGTATGTCTTAGTATTATCTGTATATTGATAGTTTAATCCCAAATATAAAGGAATTAAACAGTCTTCTTCCTCAAGCACAAGTTCAATTACCAGAAAGATGTTATCAGAATTCTTAGCAACTAGCACGAAGCTATTTTCGGGTAAAAATTCATTTACATTTTTGAAAAAATCTGCATTTAATTTCTCAAATTTATATTTACTTTTTTGGTAAACATTCATATAAAGTTCATATATATTGTTCGACAATAAAGAAAAATCTCTAACTATTTCCCATTCTATCATTTCTTTATCTGATTCTTTAAGGGCATTATAAAATCTCTGCCGATATTTCTTTCTCAAGCCATTAGGATAAGGTTTAAAAACGCCAGATGTAGGAATAAAAGAATTAGGTAATGATTCATAAAAATCAAACAATTCTTTAAATATTTCCTTAAAACAATCTATTTCATTTTCTGGTATTTCTTTAACAATAATCAAATCTGTTTTTTTCTTTTCCGAAAAAATCAATAGTTCATTCATAACAAAATTCCCAAGTAATTCTTGTTGATACTTGCTTATATTTGAAACAAATCCAATATGATTTTCGCAAGTGGCAACAGGTGAACCAACTCCTAAAATTCTTGCCATCAGAAATTTAGGATGAATTTTTCTAATCCTAGAAACTAATTCCTTAAGTATATTGCCTGACAGTGTTTCAATTTCAATAGAATAAATAAAACAGGGTACTATAGAAATAATAGTACTTTTGTCAGCAACTAACATATAGTAAAGTTGAAAATTTTGAAGACAAGATTTTTCTACTGCTTGAGCAAAATTGTAGCTTTTAAGTATTTTGCTATTGCAAAATATATTATCCCAATCCTCACGATTAATTTCATCAATACTTTCGACCCATTTGCTTTTAAAATCCATTTTTTAACTTTTGACCTCTAATAACAACTAAATAATAGAGTATTTTTTACCCAGATATTCTAGAGCGTTCAGCGCAGCATCTAAATGTTTTTTTTCATGATTTGACATTAAGCTAATTCGTACACGTGCTAATTTTTTTGGAACTGCTGGATACAAAACAGGATTGACATATATATTCATTTCATGCAATTCTCTACAGATTTCCTTTGTTTGAAAATCATCTCCAATTATTATTGGAAAGATTGCAGTCTCGCTATTTCCGATATTAAATCCGAGTGTTTTAAGTTGTTGTCTAAAATAGAAAATATTGTTCCAAAGCTTATCTCTGATTTCTGGCTCAGTTTCGATCACATCAATTGCAGCTAGTAGAGACGCGCATGTTGCAGGAGACATAGCAGTAGAAAACATGTAGCTTCTAGAGTAGAAATTAAGTAACTCTATTATTTCTTTTTTTCCAGTTATAAACCCACCTACTCCTCCCAAAGCTTTAGAGAAAGTACCACTAACTAAATCTATTTCGCCCTCAACTTTATAATACTCTAAAGTACCTCTACCATTCTTGCCAATTACCCCGGTTGCATGGGCTTCATCAATAAAAATATAAGCATCGTATTTTTTGGCAACTTCAACTATTTTGTCCAAAGGCGCAATATCACCATCCATAGAATATACCCCATCAATAGCAATTATTTTAGTTCTATAACTATCTTTGCAATTTTTTAAAGTTTTCTCCAAAGAATCTATATCATTATGCTTGAAGAATTTAGTGTTTGTGCCTTTACATCCATCAATAATGCTTGCATGAACAAACATATCAAGAATAGCTATATCCTCTTGTTGTAATAGTGAAAGCAAAGTACTACTATTGCTACTAAAGCCTGATGTATATATAATTGCACTTTCACATCCTTTGAATGTAGCGATCTTTTGTTCAAGTTCTATATGAATATCAAGAGTACCACCAAGTAAAGGTACACTTCCTGCACCAGATCCATATTTAATAAGTGCTTGTATTCCCGCTTCAATAACTTTCGGATGTGTAGTTAAATTCAGATAATCATTGGACGCAAGATATATCATTTCTTTATGTTCACCAGTATATAAATCCTTGACAACTCTAAGTGGTGAAGAAGCATTTAAAGCAACTCTTTTATATTGAAAATGTTTTTTTTCAAAAAAATCATTGTACATCTTACTAAATGCAACGGCACGCTGATTCATATCAAGATCTGGGCATTTTAAAAAGTCAGCCAAACTAAGTTCTTTCATTTATAAACTCCTTTGAAATATAATTTTATTTGATCGGCGTTTTTTACCCAAGTTTCATTATTTAGATTTATAATTATGATCTAAATTTTCAATACAGAAGACAATTGAACATTATTTTTAACTTTCCAAATGATTGAATCTAGATAGTAGTGATGAAAAGCAATTCCCCAGAAAAAAGAAGATAGAATATAGTTAATAAACTCGTTTGTGATTAAGAAATTTGAAGCAAAGCGGGGTACATAAGAAATTAAATTGAAGGCTAAAGCCATTGTTATAAAAATTGTCATTTTTTGAGCTAATGTGACTGCAAATCCAAAACGCTCTTTCTCACCTGATTTGTATTTATTACCATTGTAATAATTGATGATTTTGTGATATTGAATATTATGAAATATAGTAAGAGATGCGATGATAATATACAGAGAAAGAGGTAAATGAAGTATTAAATTATATGAAAAAATTACAGTAAACAATAATAACCATTTAGGATAATTGTTAGCTATCTGATAGATAATTTCTCTCTTTTTAAATAAAAAAATCGCATAAGTGATTATTGTGATAATAAGGCCAATTAGACAAATAATACTTACAAATTGAAGAAGCTGACTTAATGTAAAATATTGCACTAATTTTATTACCATAGAAGCCGTAAGAGCAATATAAGCTATAGCACGTATATTAGACCTTACTGACTGAAGTTTATCAGAAAAAGAAAACAAGAATAAAACTAATGCAAGCACTACAATATAAGCAGAAACATTTATCCATGCTTCCATTGGTATTGTTAAAGTCTCTGAAATATGCATAGGTTCAATTCTATGATGCTGACCATGAACAAAAGGGTAAATACTGCCAAAAGTTAGTAATAAACCGTCAAGTTTTCTTGTTATATCGTCTATTTCATCATTTTTATTGCGATATAACACTACAAAACCCCAATGCTGCCTAATCAAGTGATAATAAGCAAAGCAAAGTCCAAATCTATTGAATATAATGAAAGCGACACTTACCTCATTAAGATTGTTATTAATGAAATATATAGATAATAAAAACAAGGGGCCAACTAGAAAAACGACCAAGCTTTGTAAAAGTAAATATTTATTCTCTTGATAATATTCTTTATCTAAAAATGTGCGTGTATATGTGGCAAAAGCATGAGTACCGTCAAAAAATATAGCCCAGACGAAATATATCGCTATAATGCACAGATTTTTATCTAATGCAAAACATTCTGTTAGCAAGTAATAGGTAATGATCACGATAAAGCAAGCAGCGGACGAAAAGATAAACCACAATAAATCTTCTCTTTTGCTAATAATCCATTTTGTAGTTACTGCATTCATATTTTTAGCCTATAATTTTCATTTTTTTCATTAGAAATGAGGCACTTGTATTTTTACAAATCCCATTACGAAGCTTGTAATCAAAAGACAATTGATTATTGAGAATCTCTACCTCAAAACATTTATTAGATAAATATTTTGGATATTTATCAGTGATTTCACAAACTTCAAGATCATGTGTTGCAATTACCCCCATAGCACCTAATTTTATTAGCTTTTCTATTAGAGCAATTGTTCCAATTCGCTTATCTTCTGAATTTGTGCCTCTTAAAATTTCGTCAAGAATAATGAAACATATATCTCCTTGTTGTAAACTGTCAATAATGAGCTTTAATGATTTTAATTCTGCAAAGAAATACGATTCATTTTCTTTTAATGAGTCTGTTTTTCTGATACAAGATAGTATTTTAAAAGGGAATATGTTAGCTTCAGAAGAGCAAACTGGCAAACCTGCTTTTGCTAAAACAATATTCATACCGATTGCTCTTAAAAAAGTACTCTTACCTGACATATTTGAACCTGTAAGTAAGATAAATTTTTGCTCATCGAATGATACATCTGAAGATATTCTCAAGTGTCTGTTTATTAAAGGATGAGATAAATCTTTACAAGAAAGATTACCTTCATAATTAATTTTTGGATATATAAACTCCGGGTTATTAAAAGTGAAGTTTGCTAAACTTACCAAAGCATCAAACTCATAAACTGTACTTAGAAAACTGTTGATAGCTAACGAATATTTGAATTTCCATTTGTTTAAAGATACTAAAGCATGCACATGATATAGAAAAAGTCCGTTGAGTAAGACTAATCCCCAAGGATTGTTCATTGTTTCAAGTTTTTCTAAAATACTAGCCAAATATTTAATAGATTTACTGGCTTCAATTTTATCGCTAATTAAACTTGACTTTAAATTTTTTAAAATTGTGCTAGAGAATTCTTCTAATTCAATTAAGCGAATTAGCTGACTATACTTATCAAGTATTCTATATGCTTTTTCAGCTAGTAATGATGTGTGTTTAATATTTTTATAATTTATTAATAATAGAAACAAGTTTATAATAAAGAATAATCCGCAGCTAATGATAACTAAAATCCTTAATTTAGCAACTAAAAATAGGGAAATTGAAATAACTATTACAGCAGGAAAAATATAATAAAGCGTTTTTTCAAATACTGATACTGAATTAGCAGGTATATTACTCCATTCAATTAAACTCAAGTAAGCTTCTTTCTTATCTGGATATAACATTGCAATTGCTGTAAATTGTTGTCTGTAAGTAAGGTTTTCTGCTAATTCTTGTATTGCCTCATTATAAATTACAATCTTATCAGGATCTACACCTGTAACCAAGATTTCATAAAGTCTTTTTTTCCCCATAAATGTCTGTGTTCTATTCACATGCTGAAAAAGTGAGTTTTCCCCAAGAATGTCAAGATCAGTAGTGAATACACCAGATTGGGAAATGTATTCTTCACCATTATCAAAGGGAAGATAACCATATTGTATGTACTTATCCTCATCGTCATTAATTTTTTTTAAACATGAATAAATTTTCTCTTGATTAACAACTGCACGATGCATTTTAATTAATGCAATAAATATTACAATTGCCGAAACGGAAATAATTATCCACTTAGGTTTAAAATCTTGAAAATATACATATATACTTACTAATGCTATTGATGAAAAAAAGATTCTTAACAGACCAATAAGATTACTCTTTGCTGCCTCGTTTTGTTGTAGCTCTAAGTAGTGCTTTGCCAATTCAAAATACTTATTACTCATTTCATTACCATTGCGATTTTATATCTGTAAATAATCTGACCTTTCCCGTTAAGTCGTAAAACGTATCTTTTGATGATGCAACAGATTGTAGGATATTTAAGACTAAGAGTATTAGATTGTGCAACAAAAATTAATAATCTTTGGCTTTTGGTAAAATCCCTTACCTAAACGCTATATCACCAACAAGTTGTTAACTTTTTTAGCACTTTATTAGTTAACTCATCTTAATCGCATATTTTTACCTTAAAAGGTATATTTAGCACCTAGTGACCAAGTTGGGCTTTAGCCTGTTGCCAAAGAGCTTCTAATTCTTCTAAACTATAATCTGTCAACGGACGTTCAATCACATCCTCCATTTTTTGTAATCGTTGAATAAATCGCTGACTTGTGCCTTGTAAACCCGCACTAGGATCAAGTTTATGCCATCTGGCAATTTGAATAATGGCAAATAGTAAATCACCTAATTCTGATTCTTGTCTTTCTTTGGTTTCTTCAGCTAAAGCTTGTTGAAATTCCCCCAACTCTTCATGAAATTTGCCCCAAACTTCATCTACATTATTCCACTCAAAACCAACTTTAGCAGCTTTTTCAGATATCTTCATGGCCGCATTTAAGGGGGGAAGACTGCGACGATAACGATTTAATTTATGACTGAGTTTTTGTTCTTCTACAGTTTCGCCTTTTTCTGCTGCTTTAATCGTTTCCCAATTTTTGTGTACCTCTTCCATACTTGCCACAGTCACATCAGCAAATACATGAGGATGACGACGGATTAACTTTTGAGAAATACCCTCTGCAACTTCTTGCAAAGAAAAATCACCCGCTTCACTGGCAATTTGGGCTTGTAAGATTGCTTGTAATAATAAATCACCTAGTTCTTCACAAATAGCTTTTTTATCCCCAGTTTGAATCGCATCTACTACTTCATAAGCTTCTTCAATGATATAGGGAGTCAGACTTTGCGGTGTTTGTGCTAAATCCCAAGGACAACCTTGAGGCGAACGCAATTTCGCCACTACATCTATTAATTCTTGTAACGCCACCAAAGTCTGATTAATTTCCATATTTTTACCGCTTTTTGACACTGCGACGACTGGGGGTAACTTTACGTTTCTTAATTTTGCCACGGGGGAGTAAACCTTGAATACCCTGTTTTTGAAATCGTTTATAACCAGAAACAGTCCAATCACTGCAAGAATGACTCATTGCACCGAGTTCACAGCCGACAAAGAGGGCAAAAAATTCTCCATAATATATATAGATGGTCTTCCCCACAGTTCCCCACAGTTCCCCCCAGTTCCAAGCCACATTTCCCAACTTGGCGAAAATCATCACCACCACAATGGCCACCAAGGCCAAAAAAGTCGTCAGATACACCACTCTTAATGTTGTACCAATAATTGGGCCGTGAGATAAAAAAGAGCGATGTCGTAGACTTTTTTGATAAGGTAGCCAAATCCACCGCAGAAAACCCCAACGCTGAAATTGACGGGAGTAAATATCCAAATCGGGACCAAACATCAACCCGCCAAACATAAACCCACCCGCCACTAACAAAGTAATATTGCTGCTGTGAGTGGAAACTAACGTTATACCCGCCACAACAGGCATAGACCAAATAGTAATGCGATCGTGGGTTTGACCAGAGGGCATCTTAGAAAATTAAAAATATCAAATTAACAGTAAAACTCTCAATTAGTATAGCTCAATCCCGTTCACATCAGTCTTTCCCAATCCCCAAAAAAAATTTTCAAAAAAAGACTTGCAAAATTTTCAAAGGCTATGCTATATTAATTGAGTGAGAGAAACGGGCGGTTAGCTCAGTTGGTAGAGCGCCTGCCTTACAAGCAGGATGTCATCAGTTCGAGTCTGGTACTGCCCATTTAAAAAAACATAATCCCGTTTTGATAACAGTTTACAACTTGTTTGTGAACTGTTAAAACACTTTGAGGCTAAATTTTCAATTTGATTAATTTTCACCCATCTGTGCATTAGCACAGATGGGTTTTTTCATGGCCGCTGTTACTGATATCTTTCCCATGATTTGATTATCTTTATCATTAGTTGTTTTTTTGTAAATATATATTGACAATTCTTAACAATTTCGTTATATTACTTTACATAACTTAACAAATCGCAAAAAAATATTATGTATACTCCAAAAGGACAAAAAGGTATTCTTAGCGACTACATTAGAGAACCCAACCCTTATTACGCAAGATATCGTAAGAAAGCGCAACAAACCTGCCATAATTTTCACGGTGCTGTAGGAGTATTCGATGTAAACTCTACAGTTGTAGTTACATGGAAAGATACCTAAATTTTTCAGTTTGAGTATTTGTATTTAATGATGATGTTAAATTTTACTTAAAAAACCCCGACCAAACTGGGGTTTTTTATTGCCCTATTAAACGTCGAAGCTGATCTCGAAAATAACAAAAGCTTGGTGATAGATTATTGTCAATGTCCATAAAGGGAGATATCTTTTCAGCCCAAGTTGTTTTCTCTTTACCACGGACTTGATAAGGAAGTTTAGACAACTTTTGACAACCACCAGGATATACTGCGTCGGCTAACTTTTCCCATGTGCCACAAATATCATCATTGGTGTATGAATTTAGAATTGCTGGTTTAGCATTTGGATAAGCTGCCTTTACTGCTGCTAAATCACCTAAATACCATGCTTCTCCTTCCTCAATAGCGATGCAAAATTGCGTTTTTGGTTTAGGTTCACAAGAGTCTACAATATTCAGTAATTCTTTGCGAAAAACACTCAAACATCGGTCATCAAGATCGCAAATAATGATCAGAACAGCATGATAACTAGGGGGATAACTGGCAAATGTTTTACCATAAGCTTGAACAAGTCGCGGTAACTGGTCGAGCAAAATTCGTTTTTTGGGATCAGAATTAGATGTGAGATCTTTAGGAATATGCCCTACTCCTTTGTAAGCATGAATATTAAATGTGTGTTGTTCAGTGTTAATAATTTTTGGAACAAGAATATCAAGAGCAGTTTTCCCGGAAATATCCTCAACTAATATCTCAAAGTGCATATATTCACCTTGCGTCCAAGTAGTCACTGTACCAAAGTCCACCCAGGGGCAAACCTTCAGAAACAAGATTATTAATTAGAGGATCTTCACTAGCCCGCTTAATTTTAGCAAATCCATCCTCACCCTTTTCTAATACCCAAACTTCTTCAGGTTCAAGGGCATCTACAAAATATGGTTGATGTGTTGTCACAAATATTTGTGACCCACCTCTCTGACCTGTAGTGTGTTCTCGAAATTCTCTAGCTAGGGTTTCTAAAAGTTTATGATAAAGTCCATTTTCCGGTTCTTCGATACACAAAAATGGTGGTGGTGAAGGGTCTTCTAACATCAGAAGATAGGCGAATACTTTTAGTGTACCATCTGACATTTGTTGAGAATAAAATGGGTCTTGAAACCCTTTATCATTGAAACATAAAAGTAGTCTTCCATCTGGACTTGGGTAGGTGCTAATCTTGTTGACACCGGGAATTTTGTTGGCTATTTTTTCCAGTATGGATTGAAACTTTTCGGGATGTTCTCTTTCCATAAATTGAACTACATTACCTAAATTATCTCCATGAATATTCAAATGCTTTTGTGGTCCGACTAGAGGTAAACTACGGGCAGCATCTGGAGTAAAATAGCTTAAATACCACCCTTCAATAAATCTTCTAAACATAGAAATTCGGGGATGTTGTTTAAGTGAACCTAAAGTAGCAATTCCCAGTTTTCGCGGATCATCAAGTTCAACTACTTCGGTTTCTTTAGTTTCTGCTTCTGCTTCACCTCTTTGGATTTTATCCATTAAATCTGACACATCAAAATCATCTTGCTTACCTTGTTGTTCACCTTTCCATGCGATTCCTCTGCCTTCATTGAGAATTAAAAAAGAAAAAGGAAATCCCTTATTTTGTCCTTTTATGGGTTGTCTCAGTCTCTCTCTTTTTACATAAGGTCTTCCCGATGAATCAATATCTATTGCTAATTCATAAGTAATTGGTCGGGCATTACCATCCTCTTTATAATAGATTTCAAACTCAATACTTCCCTGTTGTCCTTGAGAGAGAATTTTCTCAAAACCACCACGACCATGAGCATAACAAGCTTCTTCTACTCCATTTTTCAAGCAGTCTGCAAGAAAACCAAAAGTGTCGAAAATGGTACTTTTTCCCACGCCATTCTTACCAATAACGGCTGTCATTGGTGTTAATGGATTGGCAGTTTGTGTGTTCCACAATTTCCCCAAAGTAATATCACGAATAACTCTGTAATTTCTGATTCTAAACCCTTCTATTCTAGACATTTAATTTGCTCTACTTTGATTTTACTCACTAATTTTTTGAGGAATGAGATAAATTATTCCTGAAATAATTGTTAATATTACCGATACCCAAAAGGCAATTAAAATAGGAATTTGCCAAATTGGAGATAAGGGAGAAATTAAGAGAGATATGGCAATAATTTGACTAACTGTTTTCAGTTTACCCCAAATATTTGCACCAGTGATAGTAGTTTGATTAACTCGCCAACCTGCGATCGCTAATTCCCGTGCTAAAATTATAAAAACTCCCCAAGCTGGAATTTTTCCTAATTCTACTAATACTAATAATGGTGCAAGTACCAATAATTTATCTACCAAAGGATCAAGAAATTTACCTAATTCACTAATTTGGTTAAGTTTTCTGGCCAAATATCCATCTAACCAGTCAGTTAAAGCTGCAATTAAAAATATAGTTAAACATATCCATTTTGCTTGATTTGTGGGATTGTATAAACCATAAAGTAAAAAAGGTATACCCAGCAGTCGAGAAAAAGTAATCCAATTAGGTAAAGTCATGAGAATTAAAAATGTCAGAATTTAGGGGTCAGAAAGAAGAATTAAAGACAGGGAGAAATGAAGAATTAGGAATGAAATACAGGTAATCAAAACTGTATTTCATAATACCAGGAATATATAGCTATTCCTGATTTCCAAATCCCTTGTTAAAATCTTTCTACATCTGAGAATTTTTGAATAGATACTTTTGCAGCTTCTCCACAAGTGCGGGGTGTGGGGAAAATTTTCCCAGGATTTGCTAAACCTTGGGGATTAAAGACTTTCCTTACCCATTGCATTGTTTCTAAATCAGCGTCACTAAACATATCTGGCATATAGCATTTTTTATCAGCACCAATACCATGTTCACCGGAAATACTACCACCCACTCTTACACACAATCTGAGAATTTCTCCTCCCAATTCTTCAACTTTTTCCAACTCTCCATGGATGGAATTATCAAATAAAATTAATGGGTGTAAATTACCATCTCCAGCGTGAAAGACATTAGCAATGGGATAACCATATTGATTACTTAACCGCTCAATTTCTTGGAGAACATAAGGTAATTGAGTGCGAGGAATTACACCATCTTGTACATAATAATCTGGGCTAATATGTCCTGCTGCGGCGAAAGCTGCCTTTCTACCTTTCCATAATTTTAATCTAGTTTCTGGGTCACTGGCGCTAGTGACATTTCGCGCTCCATTTTTTTGACAAATTTCTTTAATTCGCTGTTTATTAGCGGAAACTTCCACTTCTAAACCATCAATTTCTACTAATAGAATAGCAGCGGCATCACGAGGGTAACAATTAGTGGCAACCACATCTTCTACAGCATTAATACTAATATTATCCATCATTTCCATCCCACCAGGAATAATGCCCGCGCTGATAATATCAGAAACCGTGGCAGCAGCAGCATCTACACTGGTAAAATCTGCTAATAAAACACAAATTGATTCAGCACTTTTGAGAATTTTTAAAGTGATTTCTGTCGCAATTCCTAAAGTACCTTCTGAACCGACAAAGACACCTGTTAAATCATAACCTGGAGTTTCGGGAATTTGTCCACCAATATCAACAATTTCACCATTAGGAAGGACAATTTTTAAACCTAAAACATGATTTGTTGTCACACCATATTTTAAACAATGTACTCCCCCAGAATTTTCGGCAATATTACCACCAATAGAACAAATAATTTGACTAGAAGGGTCCGGTGCAAAATAAAAACCAGCACCGCTAACTGCTTGAGTTACCCAACTATTAATTACTCCCGGTTGGACAATGGCCCGTTGATTTTCTAAGTCTATTTTTAAGATTTGTCGCATTAATGAAGTGACAATTAAAACGGAATTTTCTGCTGGTAAAGCGCCACCAGATAAACCTGTTCCCGAACCTCTAGCAATAAAGGGAACGGAGAATTGATTGCAAATTTTGACGATTTCTGATACTTGTTCTGTGGTTCTTGGTAAGACTGCGACGGGGGGGCATTGTTTATAGCTGGTTAAACCGTCACATTCATAGGTAAGGAGTTCTTCTTGGCGTTGTACTACACCTTTTTCTCCCAGGACGGCGACAAATTTTTTGATTATGGGTTTCCAGTTTATAGTTTGAGTTTTGAGTGATTCTTGGGTAAGCATAGAGTTTTTTATCTGTGGTAGATGTTGATTGTTGATGATAGCAAAATATTGATTTAATTGTTTTTTATATTATAAAAGATATGTAGTGCAAATTCAATTCTTAACTCCCACAGAAATTCTACTCGGAAACAGAGAATTTATTCCCTGTCTCATAGCAAAGTTTTAAACATCTTGAACAAACTCCGTTAAGAACCTAAAGGACTTCAAAATATAATTAGCGCAATCTTGAGGAGAACTATTATAAAATGATGGCCAGGCACGAGCTTTATCTTCATCATAATTATCTTGACGATGGGGATGATTTTCTAACCAAGCTAACCGCACTGCGTGACCGATTAACACATCTAAAACGATATACTCTTCAATTTGCAAGTTCGGGTTGTTAGCCACGATTGTAGCCAATTCCATCAAGGCTTCTACATTGACTTGACGATATTCTGGGGCTTCAATTTTATTTAGTAAATGTTCAACTAATAAAGCGAAATTTCTTTCTCCGGCGGTCATTTCTGAAAGCATAATTTCACTTTCTAAACGATTCCGTCTTTCTAATTTATCACCAATAACTACACCTTTGCAATGCTGCATTAATAGCCAAACTTGTTTAAAAAAGTCCTTGGGTACACGATTTAATGCACCTTCTGCTTGACGAAATCTGCGCCAACCATGGGGAGGAACTTGTATTTCTTCACTATTTGGAGATAGCACAACCCAAGCAATATCACTTTCTTTTTGTTTAACGTGCAATGATTCCTGTTGACGCAATAAATTACTCACACCAGTATATCCAGTTAACACTTGACGCAAACGCATTTTCACTTCAAAAGGTGATAACTCCATTAATTTTTCATAAGCTTCATCTTGGGTGAGATTAAATTCTCTGGCTATTTCGCTAGTAATTAAAAGAATCAGATAACCGACTCTTAATGTGATCAAACCACGAAATAATTCTGGTTCAGATTTAATTAAGACACCAAGATAAATGAGAATTTCTTGTGTTAAAACCCGGTCGCGGATATCCTCACGACAGAAGTTATTGATTTTCTCAGCAATTTCATTTGCAGACATGGGAACAACCATCAAAGAAGCCTGACTATAAGCCCTCCCGACTGCAATTTGCTTTCCTTGTACCAAAATACTCGTTACCGCGTCTGATAAGCCAATATCAAGCATTTGACGTAAACCCGCAGCCCGTCGTACCACCGCCCAAATTCCTAAATCCCCGGCTTTGGTATAGATTTCATCAAGTAAATCAGCTACAGTGACTTGATGATTTGGACCTGCATAACCTGTATTAAATTCTAAACCTCGTAAGCGACTTAATGTTTGCAGTAATTCAATCTGCTCATAAATATTTTCTGATGAACGCAAATATTGTAATAATAAATTTAAGTTGGTTTCGCATTCCATTTGAAATTCTTGAGTATGTCCCAAAGACCAACTTTTTTCTAAATGGGAAGTCAGATAATTACAACGAATTCTTTGATTAATTACTGATGATTGAGATAATGTTATATCTGACAAAAAATCAATTTTTTGAATTGCGGCTGTCAGCATTAATTGATTTAATTTTCCTAATTTTACCTGTACTCCATGACAAATACCATTTTTGAGTTCTTGCATTAATTCTAATAATGCTTCTGCACCAGTTTCTACCATTGTCCGGGTAATCATTAAAGTCAAAGTCGGACGACCTAAATCACTCCAATATTTTTGAATATAAGCTAATTCTCCTCTAATTTGATCTACTAAAAAGTGATAATCAAGCGTTAAATAAAATTGCTGAGAATCTAAAAATGATGGTAAGAATACCACTGTTTGATCTGGAATTTTAAAAAATCTTGATGTCGTTAAACTTCTCAGTCTGCGCAGGGGACGACCTGTTAAACCTAATTGATCATTTCTACCAATTTGGGTATAAATTTGCGAAAGTTCCTCAGATTTTCTGACTTGAATTGGTGCTAATTGGTTAGGTGTTTGGGTTTCAATTCCATATATTTCTAACTGATTTTGTAATTCTTCATCTTCGGCTATTAAAGCAATTTGTACTAAGGAATTGCGTTTTTTCCCTATGCTTAAATGTCTACCTAAAGGGTCAATATCTCCCAAGGAAATTAAACCCTCGCTTAACATTTCTCCCGAATAATATAAACTTTGCGCCCAAACTAAGGGAATATTTTCGTTAGGTAATCTTAATTGAGTTTGGGGATTTAATTTTTCTGCTTCTATATTTTCTTCAGGAACATAATACAGTTCTGGTAATAGTTGTAATCCATTTTGTTCTACCAATAAGGATTTTAAAAGTTGGTGATATTTCTCAACTTGTGCTTTTTCACCGCGAAATAAACCATCCAGAACTAAATAAGTGAAAAATAATGGCCATTCACATTCAATATGTTCAAATTCTTTCAATTCACTAGGTTCATAATGTAAACGTTCGGTGTCTTCTAAAACTGTTTGATGTCCGTCTCTTAAAAAGCGTTTACAGCCATATTTTCCGGCTAATTTACTTACAATTTCTTTAAAAGTCCGCTCTCGTAATTTCTCATCTTTAACAGCAAAAGCGGGATAACTAATAATACTTAATAACGCCGCGTCAATTTCTTTGGAACCAGATTCTCTCGGTAATAAAGATTCTAAAGTAATTCTCGCTCTCGCAATTTCATCTGGTAAAACGTGAATTACTGAGGCTTGACTACCATAAACACCAAATAAATTGAGTCCATTTACTGCTTCTAAAGCTGCTTTAGCCATTCCTAAAGAACTGGCGTTTAATTCTGCATTACCATGATTAATTTTATTACCCCGTTCCCAAATTCCAAAATCTGGTGTTCGGTAAGCTCTGCCAATATAATAAACTAAATTTTGAACAAAGTTAACTTCATCTAATGTAAAAATAATTGATAATCCACTGGCGGTCATTTCTGCTAACATTAATAAAAAAATAGATGTAGCGTCAAGTTGTAAATGTCCCCATTCATCATCACCAACTACAATATCACCTGTGGATGTATTATATTTAGCGTGAAGTCCATCTAATAAAGATTGTGTGTATTTAAATTTCTCTACTTTATGAGCTTGTCGCATCATAGCAAATAACAAACCCCGCATTAATTTGACCACACTATGTTCTAGTTCATAGGTGCGACCACCATCACTATCTAATTTGCGATAGGCTAAAGCTAAACCCCAAACTGCTAATATACTATACACATTATCTCGCACCCAAGCATCTGTATAATCACCATGAGCAGTCACGGCGGTACTTGCGGGTAATAAACCAGTAATAGGATTTTGACGCGCTAAAATAATTGTTTTGATTTCTTGATAATAAAAGTCTAAGCGGGTTGTTAATGTGGTAGATATGTTCATTGTGTTAATTATCAACTGCTGAAAAATTTAACTTTGTTGTTGTGGGGTGAATAAATAAGAGCTTTTGTATAATTTATCCTGTGGTTGTTTTCTAAAACCATCTCCAGGGAAATTTCTTACAGGACACATTGTAATCATAATATAAAACCTGATTCTATTTTCTATTAGTTATGACCACGATTATTTATTCTCGCTTTTTTTTGTTTAACTCCTGTCTAGATAGAACCAATATTAGTTTAATTGTTTATAACACTCTTTTGTATGAAAAGCTAAAAGCATAAGCTATTGTGCGTTTTCAGTAGTCCGTTTTTTACTGCGTTGACTATTCGCTGTTCCCTGTATTGTATTCCAGTTTCCGTGATCTGAGTCAGTGACAACAGAATAAATATTTTGAAAATAGCTTTTCTCCTGTTTGCTGTTGAGTGAAGGCGAACTTTGTCTTAAAATAATGAACAGGCATTTAGTGAAGTGGTTTATTCAAATTACCTCTTCCTATGAGTTAAAAATAAAATGAACCTGTGAGTAGTTCCTAAAAAAAGCTAACAGCTTAATATTGGATACTCAAAACAAGGTAGATTAGACATTTTGAGTATCTTATGAGTATGATCAAAAGTATGAAAGCTGAAAATATTGATTCTCCGGTGCTACACTCAGAATTATTCTTACGTCACCGTCTACAAGTAGTAGAGGAATTATGGGAAACAGTTCTCCGGCAAGAATGTGGTCAGGAAATGGTAGATTTATTACGTCAACTGCGGAATCTGTGTTCCCCGGAAGGACAAGCGACACATCACCAAGCCGCCTCAGCCGTAGAATTGATTGAACAATTGAATATCAATGAGGCTATTCGCGCCGCCCGTGCTTTTGCGCTATATTTTCAGTTAATTAATATTATTGAGCAGGAATACGAGCAAAAACAGCAATTAACCCGCTATGCAATTCAACCTGAGCAAAAACTTTTTCCCAGGATCATTTATGCTACTAACCAACGGGAGGAAGAGTTGCTTGTTACCAAGGAAGTAGGTAGCGACTTAATGACACCGGAAACCCAGCAAAAAGGCAGTTTTGCGGCTTTATTTCCCCTATTATTTCAGTTGAATGTTCCCCCACAACAAATTCAACGCCTCATTTCTCAACTTGATATCCGCTTGGT
Source organism: Anabaena sp. 54 (assembly GCA_900299285.1). Taxonomy (GTDB): domain Bacteria; phylum Cyanobacteriota; class Cyanobacteriia; order Cyanobacteriales; family Nostocaceae; genus Dolichospermum. The sequence continues at coordinate 28,171 of OMJF01000146.1, forward strand.
TTTCACCGCCCACCCCACGGAAATTGTCCGTCATACTATCAGAGATAAACAGCGTCAGGTGGTACATCTTTTACAAAAAATGGATGATAGTATAACCCGTGCTGGTAGCTATCCCTGGGAAACACTGGAAATCAAAGAGAGGTTACTGGAAGAAATTCGTCTCTGGTGGCGTACGGATGAGTTGCATCAATTCAAACCGACTGTTTTAGATGAAGTAGATTATGCCCTTCACTACTTTCAAGAGGTGTTATTTGATGGAATTACACAATTATATAAACGCTTCAAATACTCCCTAGAGGAAACTTTTCCCTGGTTACAACCACCGGGGACAAATTTCTGCTCCTTTGGTTCTTGGGTAGGTTCAGACCGAGATGGTAATCCTTCCGTGACACCAGAAGTAACATGGAAAACCGCTTGTTATCAACGGAAAATGGTTTTAGAGCGGTATATTAAATCCGTAAAAGAGTTAGTAACATTACTGAGCGTATCTATGCAGTGGAGTGATGTACTGCCAGATTTACTAGAATCTCTGGAGTTAGATCAATCACAGTTAAGTAGCGTTTATGACTCTTTAGCTTTAAGGTTTCGTCAAGAGCCTTATCGCTTAAAGTTATCTTATATACTTAAAAGACTAGAAAATACACGAGATAGAAATTTAGCCTTATATAATCGAGAAACGCCGCAAAATGAAGATGCACATAAGTACCGGTCTGGTACAGAATTTTTAGCAGAATTGTTATTAATTCAACGCAACTTGCGCGAAACAGGTTTAAGTTGTCGAGAGTTGGAAAACCTGATTTGTCAGGTAGAAATATTTGACTTTAATTTGACGCAATTAGATATTCGTCAAGAATCCTCTCGTCATGCTGATGCAATTAATGAAATTCTGGAATATTTGCAGCTTTTACCGCAATCTTACCATGAATTATCCGAAGAACAGAGAATAGCTTGGTTAACCGCAGAATTGCAAACTCGTAGACCATTGATTCCCGCTGAATTACCATTTTCGGAAAAAACCAATGATGTTATTCAAACCTTCCGCATTTGGCGATCGCTGCAACAGGAATTTGGTATCAATATCTGTCAAACTTATATTATTAGTATGTGCCGTGAAGTCAGCGACGTACTAGAAGTTTTACTATTAGCCAAAGAATCAACCTTATTTGACCCTGTACTCGCGGTGGGGACAATTCGCGTTGTGCCTCTATTTGAAACCGTAGAAGATTTACAACGTTCCAGAAGTGTAATGAGACAACTGTTTGAACTGCCATTGTATCGTGCTATGCTGGCTGGAGGCTACGCTGCAATTAATAATACAGAAGCACAAACACATCCATCTACTGCTACACTGAGTCCTAACTTACAGGAGGTGATGCTAGGGTATTCTGATAGTAATAAAGACTCTGGTTTTTTAAGTAGTAACTGGGAAATTCATAAAGCCCAAAAATCACTCCAGAAAATTGCTGAAAGTTATGGTGTAAATCTGCGGATTTTCCACGGACGCGGCGGGTCTGTGGGTCGCGGTGGCGGTCCTGCTTATGAAGCAATTTTAGCCCAACCAGGTAACAGTATTAGCGGCCGAATCAAAATCACCGAACAAGGGGAAGTATTAGCTTCTAAATACTCCTTATTGGATTTAGCCTTATATCACTTAGAGACTATCACTACAGCAGTAATTCAAGCGAGTTTATTGGGGACAGGGTTTGATGATATTGAACCTTGGAATGAGATCATGGAAGAATTAGCTCATGCTTCCCGTCAGCACTATCGTAACCTCATTTATGAGCAACCTGATTTTATTGACTTCTTTCACCAGGTTACACCCATAGAAGAAATCAGCCAATTACAAATTAGTTCTCGTCCGGCCCGTCGTCCATCTGGTAAAAAAGATCTAAGCAGTTTACGAGCTATCCCATGGGTATTTAGTTGGACACAAACCCGCTTCTTATTACCTTCTTGGTATGGAATTGGTACAGCTTTACAAAAATTTCTGGACGAAGAACCAGAACAACATTTGAAATTACTGCGCTATTTTTACCTAAAGTGGCCATTCTTTAAAATGGTGATTTCTAAAGCAGAAATGACCTTAGCAAAGGTGGACATGGAAATGGCACGTCATTATGTCAATGAATTATCTAACCCTCAAGACAAAACTAGATTTGAGAATGTCTTTGAACAAATTTCTCAGGAATTTTTCCTCACTAGAGATCTAGTTTTAAAAATCACTGGACACGAAAAACTTTTAGATGGTGATCCAATTTTACAACGTTCTGTACAATTAAGAAATGGCACAATTGTACCTTTGGGATTTATTCAAGTTTCCCTCCTAAAACGCCTACGTCAGCCGAAAAATGCGCCCACAACCGGCGTAATTCACTCCCGTTACAGCAAAGGAGAATTACTCAGAGGTGCATTATTAACTATTAACGGTATTGCAGCAGGAATGAGAAATACTGGTTGATCCAAGACAATAAGTAAGATACATTCTCAAATATTATATCTTGTGGTGCGGGCATCCTGCCCGCTTTAATTATAGAAATTAAGTGCAGTAGATCTGATTTGTCGCCTTTGTCTTTGTGCTAAACAAAAATATCATCAAAAACCCATTGTTTCCCCTATTTTCTCCCATTCTATCTTGTGATTTTCACAGTGTATCTGGAAGGGAAATCTACTACATCCCCATTAACAACCATTGCTCTATATAGCAACGCACATACATCTGCCCTGGTGGCAATTTTTTTAGTATTCAACAATTTTATATTTGGATAGTTGACAATTACACCATTTTGTGTTAGACTAGCAATTAAATTACGGTGTTCCCCTTTCAGGGTAGAGGCATCACTGTAAACTGAAAGGATATTTTCTGTAGAATCAGTAAATTGATAATTCAGTCCTTTGGCTAAAGTGATCAAAACATCTAAGCGAGTCAGCTTTTGAGTAGGGTTGAATTTTTTACTACCTAATGTGTGGAAAAAGCCCATTTCATAACTCTCTCGAATAGCATTATAAGCCCAATGTCGCGGCGGAATATCTTTAAAAGCTACTGCTTTACGGATTTTACTTTTCATAAACACTCTTTGCAACAGCGCGGCCAGTTCACCACGAGTTACTGCTGCGTTAGGACGAAAAGAACCATCGGGAAAGCCACCAATTATTTCCATGGCGGCCAATTCGCTAATATATTCTTTAGCCCAATGGTCTTTGGGAATGTCAGAAAATGAAACTTTAATATTTTTTGCTACACCTATTTGCCGATATTTACTTAATAGTTGTCCCAGTTCAAACCTAGAATTGTCTTGAATTGGAATTAACTGTGTTATCCTCCCAGGAGGAACTGTTAAGGCTGGTGCTAAGTTGGAATCAAAAATGTTGATAGATTTACCAACTACATCACTCAGGGGTATAGGATAAGTACCAGTTGTGGGAATTTGAGAAAATCCCGCTGCTTGGTATTGAGTAATACTTATATTTTCTGAACTACTCAAAAAAGTGGCTTTTTGGTTATTAACCTGGGTAAAGTAGTCGTATTTGGTACTATCATCATCAACAATGCTATCATTGTTGACATCAGTGCCATAAAAAGTGCGAACTACTTGATCTACTATGGGGTTAGCTGATAAAATTAGGTTAACCGCAGTATTTTCCGGTAAAATCGCAAATTCACTGTAACCAATCAAGCGATTTGTGGTATCATATAAACGAACAACTATAATATCCCCTGATTTAAACCCCTTGACAAAATTAGCCTTTTGCTTCATTCTATATCTATAATCGCCTAAATATCTCTCTTGGCGATATTTGTCACCATATTTACTTTTGATGGAAATACGGGCTGTTACTTCTAAAATTGTAGCTCCTGGTTGCCAAATATAAAGGGTGAATGCTGGTTTTCTCTCTGGAGAAGAACTAGTAGCAACAGTCAGTCCTACTGCTTTACCGTCAGATTTATCTTCTAAAACTTGCTTTTTTGAGAACTGACTGAAATTTGGTGTATCTAAATAGGACAGTTTTGATAATGCTAACGCAGAAGATATTGGCGATAATGCGACAATAGCAGCAGTTGTAATAACTAGTTTACACCAATAAGTTAATTTAATGGGATTCATAGTATTCTATCACGCCTGGCAAATAAACTGATGATAATTGGTAATTACAAGTAAATACTGTTAAGTTTAAGGCACAAGCATTAAATTGTCTAGGTTTGTTTGAGGAACAAAACTCAATATCAACATCTTCACGACCTGGTTGGGTTTCGCTGTCGCTCTACCCAACCTACAGTTATCAATAATTATAACAGGACGTTTAAGGCACAAGCATTAAATTGTCTAGATTTGTTTGAGGAACAAAACTCAATATCAACATCTTCACGACCTGGTTGGGTTTCGCTGTCGCTCTACCCAACCTACAATTATCAATAATTATAACAGGACATGGTTGGGTTTCGCTGTTGCTATAACCAACCTACAATTGGTTAGGTTTCGCTGTTGCTATAACCAACCTACAATTGGTTAGGTTTCGCTGTTGCTATAACCAACC
>OMJF01000147.1 GCA_900299285.1 Anabaena sp. 54
GACTAAGGAAAAATTAAGGATTTGAAACCTGCGTAGGCAGGTTTTGTCTGTGTAGATGTGATTTCTAATCGCCCTTAGACTTTTAAAACATCCTCTTAGATTCATAATTTACGAGATGGGAGTAATTATTTCTTTTACTAACACATAAGGTTCAACGATAAGAGCATTAAATCGCTTGTTCCGTTGGAAATTCCATTCTCCCATTTGATCTACTGTAGGTTTAGCTAATAATTGTTCATCTATCCAATGTTGTACTGAAAGAATATTATCACTAGCGATCGCTTCTCCCACATCTAGTAAGTCTAAATTTTCTGCTACCACAATCACTGCATCTTTTTGAACATGGGGAATTAACCATTCCCATTCTGCTTCATCAAGATTTTGCTGTAATTTTTCTCGTAATTCCGACATAATTTCCCACTTTTTTAGTTACTAGTTTGATTTTACAATATAACAACCCAATTTTATGTGAGGCTGCACAGAATCATAAAATCCATTAATTCATCCGTCTTTAGCTGCGTTTATCTACGGTCAATTATTCTTAAAATCTTATTCTATTTGGTATTACAATTTAGCTGCATAAATTGGAATTATTTCACCATTTTGACAACTGGGAGCAGGAGTTATTTTTGTATGTCTTGCTGCAAAGTAATCAGCAAAAACAGAAGCGGTATTAAGTAAAGTTCTAGTAGCGCGATAATTCCAAGTTAGAGAATATTTTTGAGGTTGAAACTGTTGTTTAAATTGACTGACAACTTCTTCAGGTTCTGAACCTCTCCATTCATAAATAGTTTGATCTAAATCACCAATTATGGCAATATTACCAGTGCGAAATGCTAAGGTTTTGACAATTTAATATTCAGATAAATGAGTATCTTGAACCTCATCAACTTGAATAAAATCAAATTTCTGTTTCCATCTTTGTGTAATTTCTGGATAGGAATGAAATAGAGAACGTACATAAAAAATTAAATCAGCAAAATCTAAACCATGACGTTCTTGCAAAATAGTTTGATACTTACTCGCTAATCTTGCATCCCTCATTCCTAAAGGTAAAAATAATTGCTGTAAGGGATAATTAGGAGATAATTCTAAATGACTAGCTTTAGTTTTACAATCTGCTATTTGTGATAATTTATTTTGAATATCCCTATCTTTACTTAATCCAAAAATCTCCTTAATTAATCCTTTACAGTCGGTATCATCATAAACTACAAAATCTGCTGGTAAACCAATATTTTTGGCTTCTATTCTGAGGATAGAAGTACATAAACTATGGAAAGTTTTGATGGTAATATAGCGGAATTGTTGAGGACACATTTGCGCTAACCGTTCTTTCATTTCCTTTGCTGCGCGGTTAGTGAAAGTGAGACAGAGTATTTTTTCGGGAGGAATACCTTGTTTAATTGCGTTGACAACTCTTGAGGATAAAACACGGGTTTTACCAGTTCCCACGGGAGCTAATATTAATAATGCTCCATTTATGTAGTTGATGATTTTTAGTTGTTCTGGGTTGGGTTGGTTTTGTGACATCATAAATAATCGTGGTTACAGTGAATATTTTTTATCTTTAGTGATTGATTTTCGTTTCGGGTTGTAATATTGTCTAACTCTTGCTGGTTCAATGTCTTTAAAGATTTCGGAAACTTTTCCTGATGCTGCTAAGTTTAAAACATCTTTGATTAAATAATCATTTTTCTCATCATTTGTAAGAGGAATATTATCTAATAAGTCATAATTGTACATTCCCAAAATCAAAATATAGTTTTTCTTGAGTCGAGTAAATGGAGGAGGATCACTTTTTAAAGCATTGACAATATTTTGGAGATGTTGCGGTTGTACATAAGGTTTAGCAAGATGTCCTAAATATAACCAAGTTTCCGTTGCTTTTAGTTTTTCAATATCAGATTTAGCTGCTGTTGAATAGTTAAATATTAATTCCCAATCTTCTGATTTTAGTATTGGTAAAAAACGAAATGATTCCAATAAAATAGCGCGGACATATTCACTAGGTTCTTCAGTTGCTATGCTGCTATTTTGATAAAAAGTCCATAGTTGTTTAATAGCATCCGTATATCCTTGAGAAGCTAAACCAATAATTACATCTAGTAAATCACGAATTACAAATAAATCAGGATCACAAATTAAGTCAACAATATCTTGCCAAACTTGATCAAATCCTAAAATTAGTAATTTATTTACACATGATCTAATGCGAGTTTGTAGCTTTCTATGTTTTATATTTTTTTCTCTTTTTTGTTGTTGACTTATCGAGTTGCCTTTTTCCTTAAAAAACTTGGTAATTTCTCGTACTTCTTTTAAACTTTCCTTAAAAAGATTAACAACTTCAGATTTAATCAAATTTTGATCATAAATCCAAGTACGATTCAATTCTTGAAATTTACTACTCCATTGAGAAATGATAATAAAGTTATCATCTGTAGGGAAAGATGGAAATTGTAATTGTTTTTTGGTATTTAGTTTCTCTGAATTTAATTTTTGATATATTTTCCGACTCAACCGTGTTTCTGTAACATAAACTCCCAAAGAATATAAACATTGTTGATATATTTTTATCAACTTCCACCATAATTGATCATCATGACTACTATTAGCTAACTCAAATTCTGTACGGTAATCATAATTCATTATCCATAAAGGATAAAGTATTTTTTTATTAAAGTCCTCATTAAGTTTATCCAAGCCGTTATCTAGTTCTGTACTTGGTAAAAAATCTGATATATTGTGATAATATTCTGTTTTATCTTGATTAAGTTTTAGTCCTAACTCATTGAGTTGCTCTCGTAATTCAGCTTCTAATAATTCAATAGCATTACCATTATTCACAACCGCAATAATATCATCAACATAACGGTGAAAATGAAGTTGATGTTTCCATTTAGCTTCTTTAGTAAAATAATCATCCACAGCTTTTAGATACAAATTAGCATAAAAACCTGATGTGAGAGTTCCTTGTTTAAGTCCTATACCGTCCTCATGTCCATTATTCAAATTTTGTTGCAGTATTTTACTAAGTAACCATTCAATTCTTAGACTATTAATTCCTATCTCTTTGATAGTAATATCAACTAACTGTTGCTGAATAACTGTTACATAATATGATTGTATGTCAGTTCTTAAAACAGCACCTTTGGGATAAGAATTAGCACTTTCTCTCGATGCTTCTAAGAACTCCTTATATTTAGGAAAGTAATCTTCATATAAATCTTCTGTATGTTCGGACTTTAGTTGATAGGAATAAAAACTCAGGTCTTTATCTTTTCCGATAGTTTGTAAAATTGCAATAGCTAATATTTCTTCTTCTAAACGAGTTAATTGTTTTGGACGACCTTTTGATCTACCTTTGACAAATTTATATTCAATATCTTGATTGGAAGGTAAAAAATGATCTGAATATAACCTATCAACTAGATTATCAATCAAAATCTGTAAATTTTCATCCAAATTATTTTCAAATAAGCGGATTTCTACCTCATCATAAAAAGATTCATTAAAAACATTATTTCTAGCTTTAACCCAAGCTAATTCTATATTTTCTAAACTAATCAATTTATTCCATTCATTATCTTCCTCAAGTTCACTATTTTTAATAGTTTGACAAACAGCTTGAAATTGATCAGCATGATTTATTTTATTTTGTTCATACCAATAACTACTAACAGGATTTTCAAAATCTACTGCTTGTCTACCTTCCATTACATAAGAAATTCTATGTTTACCAAGAAATTTACCAAAAGCTGTACATATAGCATTGATACCTTCATTAATATCGCTAACTTGAATTATTTGTTTCAGAGATTTTTCTAAATTTTTTGTCCCTATAGTCGTTAAATGTAATTTTTCAATGGGTACTTCTTCCAATAAACGTTTATAAGAAAGTGCTTCATCTTGCCAAAATTCTTTTTCTATATCTGTATCAATTTCTGGTGCTAATCCTAACGCTTTTAGTTTTTTATTTCGTTCTTTTTGTACAATATCATCTTGACTAATAGATAAAGCTAAATCAAGCTGCATGATAAAAAGATTAGATAAACTTTTTAAAGAAGTATCTTGATCATTTAGTTTGTTTTTTAAGTGACTAATTGTACTGAGAATTGCAGGTACAAGAGGCTGATTAATTGCTTTAAAATCTAAGGTGATATTAAATGGTTTAATCTTCTCTTGTAATTCCTGCATCAACTTCTGATAAATAGCGTAACCATAAATATTTGGATCTATACCTACAGCAATAATTTCTATTTTCTTTGATGTAATTTCATTTTTAGGTAAAGTTAAAATCTGCTCAATAAATGCAGCCGTAGCAGCACCCATAACACAACCAACATCTAATAAATAAATGCGGGGATGATATCTCAATCTATTCAGTAATCTATTGGACTCAATAATATTATCTAAAATATGAACTGCTTGAAAATAATAACGCGAAAATAAACTATAAAACTGAAAAGCTGTACTTTTTAAATCTGCTTTTTCTAAACAGTGTAAAATATCTTTTGCATAATCAAAATCTTTATATCCCCGTGCTTCTGGTATTTCTCCTAACCAATCATGTACAGCAGAATAAGCAGAGGCCATAATAGGATGAAAAGAACGACAAATTTTAGTTTCTTCTCCTATGATTAAATGAGTAACTTGTTTAGACCTCTGCGCGGGAAGTCCTAAAAGTGCTTGTAATAAAAGTTGTTTTGCTATCTCATTAATAGTCTTTCCTTCATTTTCTGATCTCTGCTTTAATGCTTCTAAAGTTTCATCTTCTAATCGAATAGTAACTACCTTACCTGCGTCCCATAAGATTGTTAATTCTCCATTGAGAACCTGAACTATATCCTCTATGGTTTCAAGTCGAGATTTACCAGGATTTTCTATTGCTTTACCAATAGAACTGTGATAACGCGACGCTGGGGAAACATCTCCTCCTGTAGCGCGATATTCTGCAAATTCCTTGGCCAGTTTGTACAGTGTCCAGTCTAAGTCTTTTAGACGTTGCTCGAAATCTTCATTGTGTATCATTTTTAGCTAATTTCCTATGTATTAACTGATAATAAACTCAGCTTACCACCATTTTTATATTATGCCAATGATATATCGCATTAAATAATAAGAAAAAAAGTTAATATTTCTTTACATTTTTAGCATTGACTAATATTTTAAATGAGGTTATAAAAATTATACGTCAAATAAAAAAGGCATCTGCCATTGCAATGCCTTTTAATTTGTTTAACCTCTCCCAATTGAAGTTGGGGCAGGTTATTAACTTGATTGAATTGTTTGTAAGTAAAAGTTCCAAATTTTGTTATTTACAGAAAAAACAAAAAAAATGAAACCAACATTTAACAATGATAGCTTATCAGCTATTGATCTGGCTCAAAAATCTTTGGCATTGGGTTCTTCTCCGTCTGAAGTAATTGAATTGATACAATCTGTCACTGAATTATCTAATTTACAGAATCAACAAATTCAAGCGAAACAGGATGAAGAAAGACGTGGCTATTTAATGCAAGATATCATGAAGTTGCTTACACAGCTTCAAATTCCCACTCATAAACAGCGCGTTCTGAAAGCAATGACAACTCCACAACTTGATACTTATGCACAGGAATTGTGTCAGCAATTAAAAGAGCGTCCATTCAAGCATCTATCAGTTGCATAAATCCCAATACTAACAGGACTTACGCAAAATATCTCTCAAACCCTCATTTCTCTGTGTTCTCCGTGTCTGGAGTGGTTCGTTTATTCCGTAAATCTTGCGTAAGTCCTAATTAACTCCATTTTATAAATTTCCTTAAAGGACGCAAAAATGAAAACTACATATAAAAAGCAACGGAAAATGAAAATTACATCTAACCATGATAGCTTATTAGCAATAGAGATTAATCAACTCAAGCTGCAAGTTGAACAGTTAAAGAACCAACTAGGATATTGTTTAGCATCTTTAAATATATTAGGTATACCAACAGATCTAGATAGTTTGGAAACCCATGATAAATATAGCTGCGGTAAGCATTACAATTGCTAAATCAGTTACATAACTCAAATATTTAGAGGTGTGTAAAAAAACAGTTTAGCTTTGGTCATTACGAAGCTAAACTTATACAAATTATAAATTGTGTAGGTTGGGTAGAACGAAGTGAAACCCAACATTGATAATAATATTCAAGATGTGCTGTTGGGTTGCGCTGCGCTTAACCCAACCTACAACTTAAAATGGTGCGTTAGTGATAACGTAACGCACCCTACTAGCTAATTCCTGTACCTGACTGAGAAAGGAAATGCTATAGTGCATCTCCTTTTTAAATTTTACCTGCCCAAATCGTGCATTTCATTAATTACCGTTGCACATTGTTGAGTTACTCTTTCCAATTCTTCCTTATTAGTAGAACTGGGAGCGTCAATTAATTGACCAATTCTAATAGTTAAAGGCACGGGACGAGGTAAAGAAGAACCAGGTTGTAAAATTTGTTCACTTCCCCATAAACACACTGGTAAAAAAGGAGCTTTGGCCTTAGCAGCCAGGAGTGCCGCTCCTCTTTTTGGGTCACTTATGCGACCATCGGCAGTGCGTGTACCTTCTAAAAATACACCCACAGCCCAACCATTCTCTAAATATTCTAGAGCCGCACGGATAGCATTGCGGTCAGCACTACCGCGACTGACGGGGTAAGCGCCGTATAATTTAATTGCTTGTGCTAAAACAGGAACTTTAAATAATTCTTCCTTGGCCATATAAGCGACTGGACGACGGACACAATTGGAAACTATAGGTGGGTCAAAATAACTAGCATGATTGCTAACAACTATAACAGCACCGCTTTGAGGGACATTTGACGCGCCATAAATTTTGCCCCGGAAGTATGTGTGTAGCAAGGGGCTAACCACCGACCACTTAAAGGCGTGATACAGTGCTAAACTAACTAAAGGTTCACGAGTTCTAGTCACAAAAAATCACAAAAAATAATGTAAATGAAACTTGGTCAAAATATTGTGTCTGACCCACCTGATAAGAGATAAAAAATTTATAGTTGACATATTTGGGGATTCTTGCCGTAAGTCCTATAAAATATAATTTTAAATTACTTTTAAATTACTTTTAAATTACTTTGGAATTTAATTTTGGATCAATGAGAATGATTGACCACATTCTGGGAATATTTAAAAAAGGGGTTTCCTTGATGCTTTATTACTAATAATACCGGGTAATATATTATATATAGATACAGCAAATTTCGTTCTTATGAGGTATAAATCATAATCATGAAACTCTTGTGGAGTGGGCATCTTGCCCGCCCAAGCTGCACATTATTACAACGGAAAATGCTGTATAAATAGATTATTAATCAACAGTTGTTAACCCTAGTCCAATTACTTATGACATACTTATCACCACAAGAACGCAGTACCGCACTGACTCCAAAAACTGAGTTGGGAAATTTTGCTAATAAACTCATACAATCTGGGTATACTAATAATGAAGAGATGAGGCAGGCTGTGATTGAAAGTCGTAAGTCTGGCCGACTTCTGACAGAAGTATTAGAGTCTATCACTGGGCGACAATTATCACCTGAGTTGTCCAGGGAATACAGAAAACAAAATTTATTTGAACTGAAAATTCTATACGGTGTTGAGCCTTTGGATCTAGAAGTCCAGGGAATGCAGACAAAACAGATCGGAAGTTTAATTCAAACCTTCATTCCTGTTGATATCTGTCGTCGCTATCAATTAGTCCCCTGGTCAAGAAATGATCATGAAAACCCACCGTACATTTTGGTAGCGATGGTTGATCCAGATAATCTGGAAGCTAGTGATGAACTAAACCGAATATTTCGTTCTCAAGGCTTGTCCTGGCGACGCATGGTCATTACCCAAAAAGATTACCAGGAAATTATTAATCAATACTTAGATCAACAAGCTGTACAGCAAAAGATATTAGATCAGCAAAAAACATATGATGTTAAAGAGGATTTAGATAATTTAGGCACTCTAGAATTAGATAAAAGTTCTGATCAGGATCTTGATCTGAGTTCAGCAGTAAAGGGGGCCGAGGATGCACCAATTATTAAACTTGTGAATCGGATTTTGCTCAAGGCTTTAAATGAGGGTGTTTCTGATATTCACGTCGAACCTCAAGAAGAACATCTGCGAGTGCGTTTCCGCAAGGATGGGGTATTACGTGAGGCCTTTGAAAATATGCCCAAAAAAATTATCTCGGCAGTCATAGCCCGGTTTAAAATTATCTCTAATTTAGATATTGCGGAGAGACGTTTACCTCAAGATGGACGTATTCGCCGTATTTTTGAAGGACGAAAGGTGGATTTCCGGGTAAGCACCTTACCTAGTCGGTACGGAGAAAAAGTGGTGTTACGGATTTTAGATAATTCTTCCACCCAATTGGGTTTGGATAAGTTAATTTCTGATCCAGAAACCTTAAATATCGTCAAAGATATGGTTAGCAAGCCATTCGGGTTGATTCTGGTGACAGGACCGACAGGTTCAGGTAAAACTACTTCGTTGTATTCAGCACTATCAGAAAAGAATGATCCGGGGATTAATATCAGTACGGTAGAAGATCCCATTGAGTACAGTTTACCGGGGATTACTCAAGTCCAGGTAATTCGCCAAAAAGGGTTAGATTTTTCTACAGCATTACGGGCTTTTTTGCGTCAAGATCCAGATGTGTTATTAGTGGGGGAAACACGGGATAGGGAAACAGCGAAAACCGCCATTGAAGCTGCATTAACAGGTCACTTGGTATTAACCACTTTACACACTAATGATGCACCCGGAGCGATCGCTCGTTTAGGAGAAATGGGAATTGAACCGTTTATGATTTCCAGTTCTCTAATTGGTGTTTTAGCACAACGTCTAGTCCGTCGTGTTTGTTCTGAATGTCGCATTCCCTATACTCCTACTAGCCAAGAATTAGCTCGTTATGGTTTATCAGCTTCTCAAGAAATTTCTGTGACTTTCTATAAAGCTAATACCATACCACCTGAAGAAATACCCAGCCATAGCTCCATTTGTCCAAAATGTCATGGTATTGGTTATAAAGGGCGTTGTGGTGTTTATGAGGTGATGCGAATTACTGAAAACTTACAAACGCTGATTAATAAACAAGCTTCCACAGAACGGATTAAAGAACGGGCTGTGGAAGAGGGTATGAAAACTTTACTCGCTTACAGTTTAGATTTAGTTCGTCAAGGTATAACTACTTTAGAAGAAGTAGAACGGGTAACATTTACAGATAGTGGTGTAGAGGCTGAATTAAAGGCTAAACGGAAAAGTGGTCTGATTTGTCGTACTTGTAGCGCAGAATTACAACCAGAATGGTTAGATTGTCCCTACTGTATGACACCTCGATTTACGAATTAAGTACAGTCAGTATCGGTTTTAGTTTGAGGTTTTTAATTTTTAATGGGAGCAAAGTCAAAATATGGAAATGATCATTGAAGAACTAATGGAACAACTGATTGATATGGGCGGGTCAGATTTGCACCTATCCGCTGGTTTACCGCCCTATTTCCGCATCAGTGGCCATCTTACACCCATTGGCGACCACAGCCTGACAGCGGATGAGTGTCAAAGACTAATTTTCAGTATGCTTAATAACACTCAGCGCAAAACCTTAGAACAGACATGGGAATTAGATTGTTCTTACGGTGTCAGGGGGTTGGCTCGTTTCCGGGTGAATGTCTATAAAGAACGTGGTGCTTATGCTGCTTGTTTACGGGCTTTAAGTTCTAAAATCCCCAACTTTGATACTTTAGGTTTACCAGATGTCGTTCGGGAAATGTCAAACAAACCCAGAGGACTAATTCTGGTTACAGGTCCGACAGGTTCGGGAAAAACCACTACCCTAGCGGCCATGATTGACTTAATTAACCGCACTAGGGCACAACACATTATAACAGTTGAAGACCCCATTGAATTTGTTTATGAACCAGTTAAAAGTGTGGTTCACCAACGCCAATTAGGAGAAGATACTAAAAGTTTTGCTAATGCTTTAAGAGCAGCTTTACGGGAAGATCCTGATATTATTCTAGTTGGGGAAATGCGAGATTTAGAAACGATTTCTTTGGCAATTACCGCAGCAGAAACAGGTCATTTAGTATTTGGTACATTACATACTAGTTCTGCTTCACAAACTGTTGACCGGATGATTGACGTTTTCCCAGCAGAAAAACAAACTCAGGTGCGAGTACAGTTATCCAACTCTTTAATAGCGGTTTTTAGTCAAACTTTAGTACCTAAGAAAAATCCTAAATCAGGTGAATATGGACGAGTAATGGCGCAAGAAATTATGATTATTACTCCGGCTATTTCTAACTTGATTCGAGAAGGAAAAACAGCACAAATTTACTCAGCTATTCAAACTGGAGGTAAATTGGGAATGCAAACTTTAGAGAAAGTTTTAGCTGATTTATACAAAGCTGGAGCTATTTCTTTTCAAGCAGCAATGTCTAAAACCTCTAAACCAGATGAATTGCAGCGTCTAATTGGCGCAACAGCCCCAGCAGGAGCTAAGGTAAATTAAAATAAATGGGTAATGGGAATAGGTAATGGGTAATATGAAAAGATGATTTTTTCAATGACAATTAATAACCAACAAATAACTCAATTAAATTAATATTATGCCTACTTACGTTGCTCTTATTCGTGACTCGTCAGGAAAAGCCAGAAACGAAAAATTTATTGCTAATTCCTTGACTGAAGCCCGGCTCAAGTTGATAAATCAAGGTTTTGTTATTCAGAATATCAAAGAATCTCAAACTCTGGCTTCTCGGTTAGATATAAAGAAAATTCAGAATTCCTTTGTTAACGTTTCTGTTAAAGATAGAGCGGTTTTTTCTCGTCAATTTGCTGCTTTAGTAAATGCAGGTGTGGCCATAGTTAGAAGCTTGGGTGTACTATCCCAACAGTGTACTAATCCTAAACTGAAAGCGGCTTTGATCGAAATTAGTGTTGATGTTCAAGCTGGAGTTAGCCTCTCAGATGCTATGAGTAAACATCCTGATTGTTTTGATGGTTTGTATGTGAGTATGGTGGAGGCTGGAGAAATTGGTGGTGTATTAGATGAGGTCTTAAATCGTCTCTCCAAATTATTAGAAGACATGGCAAGGTTACAAAACCAAATTAAATCGGCTTTGGCTTATCCAATGGTTGTGGGTTTTTTAGCAACTGCTATTTTTGTAGGGATGACAGTTTTTCTAATTCCTATTTTTGCAAAGATATTTAAAGATCTGGGAGCAGAATTACCGGCACTGACGCAATTTTTGCTGACTTGCAGTGAAGTATTACGAAGTTATTTATCTCTATTAGTAATTGGGGTTTTATTTGCATTGTGGTTTCTCTATCAGCAGTATTATAAAACCCCAGTTGGGAAGTTAAGTATTGACACTATTTCCCTAAAAATACCTTTGTTTGGTGATTTGATTCAAAAATCATCCATTGCTCGTTTTAGTCGCACTTTTGGGGCTTTAACCCGCTCTGGAGTACCCATTTTAACTTCTTTGGAAATTGTGCGGGATACGTCAGGAAATCAGGTTGTTGCTAATGCTATTGACGCTGCTCGTGAAGAGGTGCAACAGGGGGGTATGATTAGTGTTGCTTTACTCAAAAAAGCCGTTTTTCCAGCTATGGCAATTCAGATGATGAGTATCGGTGAAGAAACAGGTCAACTAGATGCAATGTTGATGAAAATTGCTGATTTCTATGAAGATGAAGTTGAACAGGCTGTAAAAGCACTCACTAGTATTTTAGAACCACTGATGATTGTAGTCGTGGGGGGAATGGTAGGGACAATTTTGCTGGCCATGTATCTGCCTATGTTCAAAGTATATGACAGTATAGGTTAGAACTTAGGCAAAATATCTGGAGAAGATCCCGGACTCCTTAAAGAAGTCGGGGATTTTGTTTTTTTTTTGTTTTTTACCAATCACCTATTTTACAAACTTTGGCATAATTTCCGCTGCGGTAAATAAGCCAGAAATGCCCCTATTATGCAATTCTTGACCAGCTTTAAGATAACCAAAGGCAGGACCACACACATTGGCGGCCATGCTGGTTTCATCTCCCAATGTGAAGGTATGAGTGGATATTTTCCCCTCAAAGGTGCGTCCGGTAATTTTCACATTTGTACTCAGGGGTTTTTGCGGATTACGGGTATCAACGACACCACCAACTGTGACTCTATCCCGTGAACAAATACCCGCTATTTCTAACATCACATCATCGGCGTGTTCCATGTTCGCTAAAGTTAACACACCATTGGTTTTATCTAGTAGTGCTTCTACCTCTGGGTCTGTCATGGCTCTAGCAGTTT
The DNA here is from genome assembly GCA_900299285.1 of Anabaena sp. 54. GTDB lineage: Bacteria > Cyanobacteriota > Cyanobacteriia > Cyanobacteriales > Nostocaceae > Dolichospermum. The sequence continues at coordinate 12,338 of OMJF01000147.1, forward strand.
CTACCGTATAACCGGGTATGTGGCCAATATCTTCCCGCACAGTAGCACGGTAAGCTTCCCAGTTAGCAATTCCTACACCAAAGGTAATTTCTACTTTGTGGATTTCAGCGTAACTTTGAGCGGCTAAAGCGGCAGCGGCAGTTAAGAGTCCGGGAGTAGCACCACAGCCGGTCATGTAAGTAATTCCCGCTGCTTGTAGTTCATCTTTCATAGCTAAAAGTTGTTCTACGGCACTGGTGCGTTTTATAGCATCAACCAGGACACCGCGCCAACCGGCTTGAATGAACTGTTTAGCTACTGAAGGAATAAAATCATTAGGAAGGTTGGGTAAAGCCAGAAAATAACCATCTACGGGCTGACTGGTGGTGATTAGATCTTGAATACTGTTATTGCTTAAAGTCCCGACCTGTTCTAAATAACCCACAGTACCTTGATTTTGGTAGGTTGTGATACAGCTTTGGGTGTTTAAGCCTTCTCTAGAATAAGCGTAACCTTTTTGGTCTGCGGCGGCGACGAGAATCATTTCCTGTTTGCTGGAAAGGAGTTTGGCTGCTGCTTGTCCGAGTCCACCAAAACCGAGAACTCCGACGCGGAGGGGGAGGGGGTGGGGCTGTGTGTTCATAGTGTTTTTTCTTGGTTTGATCATGGTTAATTATGCTTTATTTTTGATCAAGGTTTCGCACTAAGACGCGCAGGAGCAAAAGCGCGAAGAAGTAATTAAAGTAATTAAGTTGTATATTTATGATATAGGAGTGTAATTTTGACACTTTCCCCTCTCAAGAGACCCTATATCTCAACCCAGGTTTTCGATCATCACATTTTTATAAGTCAAAATAAATGGTTTTTGCGGATCTAATTTAGCTGTTATTCTTAGTAATGAGTAATTTGTTTCTTCCTTCTAACTCCTAACTTCCAACTCCTAAATTAATTATGCAGATTATTTATTGGCTATTATTGGCTATAATGTTGGTGGGAATTATTGGTGCTGTAGTTCCTGCTATCCCTGGAAGCAGCCTGATTTTAATATCTATTATCATCTGGGGAGTGGTCAGTCATTCCTTTGCTGCTATTAAAATTCCCTTGATTGTGACAATCATTGTTTTACTTCTAAGTACGGGAGTTGATTTCCTTGCTGGTTACATTGGTGCAAAACAAGCCGGTGCTAGTAAGTGGGGACAAATGGGCGCTTTTGTGGGTTTGTTAATGGGATTTTTTGGACTATTACCTGCTTTACCCTTTGGTGGTCCGTTATTAGGTATTCTATTTGGACCATTATTAGGTGCAATTGTGGGTGAGTTCCTTTACCAACGACGATTATGGCCTGCGGTAAAAGCTGGTATCGGAATTACTGTGGGAACGGTGGTGGGAAATTTGATTCAAGGTGTCCTAGCTATCAGCGCGGTTATAGTATTTTTACTGACAACTTGGCCGCAGGTATATGGGGGTTAAGCCAAATTTCCTCTAAAAATAAAACAAAAAATGTAGAGACGTTCTATGGAACGTTTTTACAAGAATTACGGGTAACACATATTTAATTTTTTAATTTTCACCAGGTGTCTCATGACCAAGTTTTTTATATCAATCAAAAATCAAGTTATTTAGAAAAGTGAGGACAGCAGTTGCGCTTTAGTTAATAAACGCAACTACTCGGCTAAACTAACTGTAAGGCTTTTTTAGCTTCATTAGCAATAGCTTCTACTTCATCATTCACCAAAGTTGCTAAAATGGATTTAGCTTCATCATTACCTAAGCGAGTTAAAGCTTGAACAACTCTATAACGTACTTGCCAATCTGGATTAGTGCAGTATGGCATGAGGAGAGGAACTGCTTTTGTATCTCCCAACTCACCGAAAGAACTAATGGCCGCAGTTTGAATTAAGCCATTATCGGAAGCGAGCGCTTGGGTAAGTAATTCAAAGGCTCGGATATCTCCTAATTCTCCTAATGTAGCAATGATGCTAAACTGGACTAACCATTCTGATGTTTCTTGGTAAAGCTTTTGTAAGTCTTCAAAAGCATCATGTAATTTTAGCGCACCTAAACAGTCTGCTGCGGCTGCTTGGACATCTGGTTCAGGATCATAAAGTAAACCCCGTAATATTGTCAAGGATAATGGTAAATCCTGTTTTCCCAGGGTATCCATTTGACTAACCGCAGCATAACGTACCCGCGCACTGCTATCACCTATAGCAATCTGTATTAATTCTAAACCGATATGTGGTTCTAGGTCGCGGATTTGATTAACCGCACGTAAGCGATCGCCCAAATTGTTAGAATTTAGTGATGTTTTGATAGTATCAGCAGAAACAGCCATTTAATTATCCTATGTCAGTGGTCAGTGGTCAGTGGTTAGTGGTCAGTTGTCAGTTGTCAGTTGTCAGTTGTCAGTTGTCAGTTGTCAGTGGTTCGTTGTTGCTTAAAAATATTTCTCTTGTGTACTTCCTACTCAGCAGCCATAGCACGAATAATATCACCACGAGTGAGAATACCAATGACATTACCCCCATTGTCAAGAACAGGGAGACGCTGAACCTTGTGATTTTGTATTAATTGTGCTGCTTCTCTTAATGATTTATCAGGAGAAATAGCCACGGGATTTTTACTCATAACTTCTCCTACAGTTTGTCCTAAAGCCTTATGTAAGTCTCGTTCATAAGTACCGGGATTTTGTAAATAAATCACACTATCCAAAATCATAATATAAGCGGGTGGAGTTACACCAGTTTCTTGCCACATCAAGTCTGTTTCTGATATAATACCCACTAATTTACCCGCGTCATCAATTACAGGTAAACCGCTAATTCGTTTTTCTGCTAAAATCTGGATAGCTTCTTTTAATGGAGTTTGGGGACTGACGAGGATAGGATTATGACTCATTACGTCAGCAACGGTTTTAGACATTTTTTTATTTGCACCTTTTATAAAAGTCTCTTTAACTATTATAGAAAATTATTGGTAACAAATTGCCGTTTTTAGAGATTTTTCCATTCTTCCAAACTTAATTTAGCTTGATGAATTATAATGGCGTGTAATGTGCCAATCGGAATATCTTTGCTGTGCATTGGCAATACAACCATTCTACCATGGGAATGTTCTAAAACTAAATGACTACCTTTTTGATGATTTTCTATAAATCCTGCTTTTTTTTAATTTGAGTAATGCTTTTTTAGGAGTAATAGCAGATAATTTATCGCTCATGAAACTAACTCAATAATTAAAAATGTTCCAGAATTTTTCTCAATTTTGGGAATAGGTAATCCACGTTTTTCTAATGCTTCTAAATAAGCTAATACTGCCTCGGTAACATTTTTCTCTGCTTCAGTAAAGTCTTTCCCAAAGGAAGAAATATAATTGAGTTGGGGTATGGTAGCAATTACCATATTACTATTACTATCAAAGCTGTATTCCACTGGAAACTCTATTCTATCCATGATCATATTACCCTTTGTATCTGCTTTGAATTATAACTTATCTGCATCAACTTTTGATTTAAGTTTTATTTGCATATAATTAACTGCGGCTCTTGCGTCCCTTGTATGGTGAAAACTGATCATTAAATTCAGATTTAGTAAGGGTTTAGTAATGCTAAACCCTGACAAATAAATATCCAATTTATCAATTCCTCTCATGATATTTCCTCAAAGCCGCAATAATTTTCCCATTCGCTGCTGGGAAATTAAAATTATCTAATTCGTCCAAACTTACCCAGCGAATCTCATCACATTCTATAGTTTGGGGAATACCTGTTAAGTGTCGAGAATGATATACTGTTAAAGTCACCCGCAAATGAGAGTAAGTATGATCAATAGTAATCAAATGTTCTCCAACTGCAATTTCTATGCCCAACTCTTCGGAGATTTCCCGTTTAATACATTCTTGAATAGTTTCACCAATTTCGATTTTTCCTCCCGGAAATTCCCATAAACCACCCATTGTACCTTGGGGAAGCCGACGGTCAATTAAAATCTGTTTTTGGTCATTCCAAATAACAGCAACACCAATAATTTTATGAGGAATAGAAAAATTGCTTTCATTCATATAATATGACCTACCAACTACCAATAAATAATCAAAAAACTCGGCAGATTAATTATATCTCTACCGAGTTGATCTTCCGTTTTGATAATTTTCTTAAGCTAAATAATATTATTCAACGTTACTATTCGCTTCTGTTGCTTGTACAACCATATCAAAACCCATTCTCTGCTCTGCATTCCGTAGAAAGTAACCACTAATCATCGCGGATGCTAATAAGCGACCCAAACTTTCTCGACTGGTAGAAATAGTAATACCGAACTGTTCAGAAGGGAGATTTCCCAAAAGTCCGATAATATTACGTTCCATGACCTGTAAAACTTCGTGGGAACTGGGTTTAGACAATTGAGTAATTGTATCTGGACTTAATGATTTAACATATTGCCATAATAAATTACTAGCTTCCGATTCACTATTAAAAAATTCTGATACTCGGTTAGATTGATTACTCACGCTTGACCTCCTATAGTGTCACTACTAATAATCGGGTTTGTGACTGAAATAACTGATAGTATTGTTGCTTCGATTTAATTGAGTATTATACAGATGATATTAATCATCATAGCAGATTATTCCTTTCGAGGGAGTCGGTTTAACCGTACTAGAAATGGGGGTGTTTTTCACCTATGAGCATGATTAGTATGGGTGGGGAAACTCCACCCATAAAGCAGAAAACAAGGGACTAACTTGCAAGATATTCATTCATAGTGGCTTTAGATTTGCGAAGTTTACTTAAAGCTTCGCGTTCAATTTGACGAACCCGTTCCCTGCTAATATTCAGAACTTCACCAATTTTAGCCAAAGTCAAAGATTGTCCATCTTTTAGTCCAAACCGTAGACTAATTACATCCTGTTGTTGGGGGGTGAGTTCTGACATCATCCGCTCTAAGTCATAAGATAGGGAAGTTTGCATGACAAAATCTTCCGGTGTTGCACCTGTATCTTCTAACATTTCCCCAAGTTCAGTATCATAATTATCTCCTAACCGCAAATCTAGAGATAATGGCAGACGAGCCTTTTCTAGATATTCTCGCACCTGTTTAGGTGTGAGGTCTAATTCTTGGGATAATTCAGCTATTGTAGGCGCACGTCCCAGACCTTGGGATAGTTGACGCTGGGCCTTTTTAATTTTATTGAGTTTTTCGGTAATATGAATAGGTAGGCGAATAGTCCGGGCTTTTTCGGCAATAGCACGGGTAATAGCTTGACGAATCCACCAATAAGCATAAGTAGAAAATCTATAGCCTTTAGTGGGGTCAAACTTTTCTACACCTCTTTGCATACCAATACTGCCCTCTTGAATGAGGTCAAGTAAATCAACATTGCGCTTAATGTACTTTTTGGCAATAGAAACAACTAATCGGAGATTGGCCTCTACCATTTTCCGTTTGGCAATTTCACCTTGAGAAATGGCCAGATTCAATTCTGATACTTCTAAATCAGAAGCTACTGCCCACTCTTCTAAACTTGGTGGATGACCCAACCGGGTAGCAAGACCTTCCCGGATCTCATGCAAGGCAGTAGATCGTTGCACCTGTTTACCATAAAAAATCTCTTCTTCGTGGGTGAGGAGTGGCACACGGCCAATCTCACGCAGGTAAGTCCGCACGAGGTCGGTGGCTGTTTTAGCGGTCTTCATGGCGCTACTCTTTGGTAATGATGGGTTACACTATTGTGTGCTGTGTGCTGATAGATTCGTGAACCGAATCATCATATTGGGTGGTTGCTACCTAATTGGACTAGAAACCCTGATGATGGTTGACAACAAAAGCGCCTAGTCAAAGACTGTTGCTCATCTTTTGGGAAATTAGGTATTTTACTGCTAAATACTACAGTTATATCCTGGTTTTTACAAGTATCTATGGCTTAGATACAGGGTAGCAAGTCAGATATTTTTTGCGTTTTTAGCGGTGTTAAGAATTGTAACATTTATGAGAATAATTTGACTACCGCAAAATCCGCACTTTCCCAGCCAACTGACATCACCTAAAGATATCAAGTTGCTGAACATCATACATTTAAAGGGTTTTATCCCAACTATTCCCGAAAAAAATTCCTTCCTCATATTTGTTAAAATATCTCAATGATAACCATAATTATTCTCTTGTAATAATTGCTTAATATTTATGTCAATGGTCCATGATCCATGCCTAGTGGTCAGTGGTTAAGAAAATAGGACTGAGGCAAGGGTAAAATCCGGTTGAAACCTTTTTCCTTCCTGTCCTATCCTTCGACAACACCTTCGCTGAACGCTTCTATTTCTAGAATGTGGTCCATTCTCTCGTCACTGGGGCTGAAGTCCTAAAAAAATAACTGACGATTGACAATTAAGTTTGATGGCAGTATTCCTGGATAACTTTGACATCTAAAGTAGTATTTTGCAGAGAACGGATAGCAGCGACTGTAGCCCTAGCGCCAGCAATGGTGGTAATAATGGGAATTTTATAACCTAAAGCTGTACGACGAATTAACTTAGAATCTGCATGGGCTTCTTCTCCAGAGGGTGTGTTAATAATGAGTTGAATGTTACCATTTTTGATAGCATCAAGAACATGGGGACGACCTTCATGGAGTTTAAGAATTGATGTCACATCTAACTCTGCTTTTTGGAGGATTTGGCGTGTACCTTGGGTGGCCATAATTGTAAAGCCTAATTTAATAAACTCCTTAATCACATCTGCGGCTAAAGATTTATCTCTATCACTCATAGATACAAATACAGTCCCCTCAAGTGGTAGTTTTTCCCCTGCACCTAATTCTGCTTTAGCAAAAGCGCGGCCGAAATCGCTATCAATGCCCATTACTTCCCCTGTTGAGCGCATTTCTGGACCTAATATGGTATCTGTACCCGGAAACTTGCTAAATGGTAAAACGGCTTCTTTAACGGCTATATGTGAGGGAATGACTTCTTTAGTGAATTTTAATTCCTCTAAGGTTTTACCCGACATAACTAAGGAGGCTAGTTTGGCTAATTGTATACCTGTAGCTTTAGATACAAAAGGTACTGTCCGTGATGCTCTGGGGTTAGCCTCCAGAATATACACCTGGGGAGAATAACTATTATTACCAACTATGGCGAACTGAATGTTCATTAATCCCACTACTGATAGAGCTTGTGCTAGTTGTACTGTCCATAAACGGATTTGGTCTAGCACTGCTTTTGATAGGGATATAGAAGGTAAGGTACAAGCGGAATCACCTGAGTGAATACCCGCTTGTTCAATATGTTCCATGATGCCACCAATAACAACGTTACCAGTGTGATCGGCGATCGCATCTACATCCACTTCAATGGCATTTTCCAGGAATTTATCAATTAAAATGGGGTGTTCTGGTTCTACTTGAACTGCAAAGGTCATATACCTTTCTAATTCAGTATCAGAATAAACTATTTCCATCCCTCGTCCTCCCAGTACATAACTGGGACGTACCACCACTGGATACCCAATACGCTTGGCAACAATTAAAGCATCTTCGTAACTTCTAGCCATACCATTAGGCGGTTGAGCGATATTTAATTCTTGAAGAATCTTTTCAAATCGTTCTCGGTTTTCCGCCATGTCTATAGAATCAGGTGATGTTCCCCAAATCTTGGTAATTGGTAATTGGTAATTGGTAATTGGTGATTGATTTAATTTCTGTAAATATTGTTGTAGGGGAACAGCTAATTTTAAAGGTGTTTGGCCACCAAATTGGACAATTATCCCCTGGGGATTTTCGGCTTCAATGATATTAAGAACGTCTTCTTTTGTTAATGGTTCAAAATAGAGGCGATCGCTGGTATCATAGTCTGTAGAGACCGTTTCTGGGTTAGAATTGACCATAATAGTTTCATACCCGGCATCATGTAGAGAATACGCAGCATGACAACAACAATAATCAAACTCAATCCCTTGTCCAATGCGGTTTGGACCACCTCCCAAAATCATTACTTTTGGTTTATTGCTCTGTAATACTTCCGTTTCTTCTTCGTAAGTAGAATAATAGTAAGGAGTCAGGGCCTCAAATTCCGCCGCACAGGTATCAACAGTTTTGTAAACGGGGATAACTTCTAAGTATTTGCGATAGGCGCGAACTTCGTCCTCCTGAGTTTTAGTACAATATGCTATTTGGCGATCGCTAAAACCATTTCTTTTGACTGCATACATCTGTTCTTTTGTCAACTGCTTTAAGGGAGTGCGTTTAAGAAATTTTTCTATTTCTAGCAGTTCCTGTAACTTATCTAAAAACCAGGGGTCAATGGCTGTTAATTCGTAAATTTCCTCATTACTAATTCCCAGTTGCATAGCATGACGCACAGAGAAGATTCTTTCTGGGCTTGGTGTTCGCAACTGGGCGCGAATTTGTTCACCGCTGGGTAATTTCTCGGACTTATCAGCGCCCCAACCAGCGCGGCCTGTTTCTAGGGACCGCAAAGCTTTTTGAAAGGATTCATTAAATGTGCGGCCAATAGCCATAGCTTCACCCACTGACTTCATTTGTGTCGTGAGTACCGATTCAGAACCGGGGAATTTTTCAAAGGCAAACCGGGGAATTTTTGTGACAACATAGTCAATGGTCGGTTCAAAACAAGCGGGGGTTTTCTTAGTAATATCGTTTTGTAGTTCATTCAAAGTATAACCCACTGCTAACTTAGCCGCAATTTTAGCAATGGGAAAACCCGTAGCTTTGGAAGATAAAGCCGAACTTCTAGATACACGGGGATTCATTTCAATTACAACTACATCACCATTTTCGGGATTTACGGCAAACTGGATATTAGAACCACCGGTTTCTACACCAATTTCCCGGATAATTTTCATGGCCATGTCCCGCAGCCGTTGATATTCCTTATCAGTGAGAGTTTGAGCGGGGGCAACGGTGATAGAATCACCTGTATGAATCCCCATGGGGTCGAGATTTTCAATAGAACAGATAATAACAACATTATCGGCTAGATCTCGCATTACCTCTAATTCATACTCCTTCCAGCCCAATAAAGACTGGTCAATGAGAATTTGGGACACCGGACTAGCCTCAATACCCACCTGGGCCATTTCTTCAAATTCTTCTTGATTATAGGCGATACCGCCCCCCGTCCCCCCCATTGTAAAGGCTGGACGGATAATTAGGGGATACGTACCGATTTCTAAAGCGATCGCTTTTGATTCTTCTAAAGTAGAAGCAGTACCGCTAGGACACACTGCTACGCCAATTTTCGCCATAGCCTCGTTAAACAGTTTCCTGTCTTCAGCTTTTTCAATAGCTGGTAATTTCGCACCAATTAACTCAACATTATATTTTTCCAAAACACCATTTTTTGCCAAAGCCACAGCTAAATTCAACGCCGTTTGTCCGCCCATAGTTGGTAATAAAGCATCTGGTCGTTCTTTGGCGATAACCTTTTCCACTATTTCCGGTGTCAGCGGTTCAATATAAGTCCGGTCGGCTGTTTCTGGGTCAGTCATAATTGTCGCTGGGTTGGAATTTACCAGCACTACTTCATAGCCTTCTTCTCGCAAAGCTTTACAGGCTTGAGTTCCAGAATAATCAAATTCACAGGCTTGGCCAATAACAATGGGTCCTGAACCTAACAGCAGAATTTTTTTGAGGTCTTGACGACGGGGCATAGTTTTTACCTTAAATGACAAAAATACAAATCTTGGACTATTTTAATGGTCTTTACCCCCCATCATGCCATTCATTATCAACTTTTCCGGGTAGCAATTGCTAACAGGGGAAGGAATTATGGATATGGAGGATTTTTATGACTAGTTTTTGTATTTTTTTCTCACGCAGAGGCGCAAAGACGCAGAGAGGTTAAGTGTTTATTTATTGGTTATAAGTTATAATGATCAAGTTATTGCAAAATATTTTTATTTGCTTAATTATTTTTTCTGAAATAGATTATTAATAGGTTATTTTTAGATATACATGAAATATGGGAAAATTTGCATTTATATTTAATTTAATAAATGACAATATTTTTAATTAGCTAAATATAGAAAATATCCAATTATAAAAAATGGCAGAAACGATAATTTACACTTTTCTGCCACAATGTTTAATTTTGTAAAATTCTCAATTACTAAAAATTTTTACCATTTAAGTTTAGTTGAATCGAGATTACCAAAAGTTTAGTTTTCAGCCCGTTGGACAAAACCCAAGGTTAAACTATCTTTCGCTAAGAAGTGAGCTAAATGATAAGCTCTTTCTTCAGTTTTTAAGAGGATTTTTTCGTACAAATACCTTGTGCCTCTATCCCCCAAACTCTCAGCCTGAGCGGCTTGACGGCGAATTACTCCAATTAATGCTTGTTCGGCTACTAGGTCATTTTCTACCATCTTTCGCGCCGAAAATACCCCATCTGCTTCTGTTTTAAAACAGCATAATTCCGCTAATTTACTAAAACTTGCTGCTGGTATTCCACCCAAACCATTTAAGCGCTCGCCGATTTCATGAATGTGATCTTGTACTTCTTTGTAGCTAGAATTGAAAAATTCATGCAGTGAATTAAATTCCGCACCTTCAACTACAAAATGATGTTTTTGATATTGTAGATACAATGCCTGAAAACTAGCTAATACGACATTGAATCCTTCAACAACTGGTGCGGTTACACTGTGATCTAATAATACAGGATTGTCATAAACCTGACCAAAGTTGTGTAATATGGTTTGCTTATCAGACATGGTTTTCCTCTCTTTTTAAGAGTTATACTTTTTAACTGCTTACCTTTAACATCTTAGCATTTTTAAAGTAAAAACAAGGCTACTAAATATTAAAAACTTTGACATTATTAGTAATTGCAATCATCAATTTTTATAATATATCTGCCTTTGTAGCTATATATATTGACTTAAATTACAAAATGTGCATATCCCCCAATTAAAAAAGATGAGATTTTTTATCAAAATTAATGACAATATTTTGCACTTAGTGTATTCTAGAGAAAGAGGCTAAACTCCCACTAAGTTGTAAATTTAGGCTGTGAGTTTCTAGTTTTACTGCAATTTTATGGCATTTTGGGGGCTATCCACTTGAAATCTTCTAGCTCAGAAACAGATACAAAGCACGTTCTTGATATAAATTGGGCAGACCGTTGGCAAGTTTATCAACGCTTACAAGAGTTAGGCGTAAGTTGTGTTTGTGAAAGTAATCAGCCTTTAATGGTAGAAGTAAATAACACCACCGCAGCTATTCAAATTTGGAGTGTAATTAAACAATTCACTGCTTCTCGTCAAGACTTGATTGAAAATATTGAAAACAGTTGGCGTATTCGTTACCCAAAATTTTAGTCAAAGAGGAAAAAATGAGTATATATACTAGTCTGGAAGTAACAGAATTTTGTTTTGAGGGCAGATTTTTGGATTTTGTGATTAAGGATGGATATAAGCTAAAAGGTTTGTTATTATCTACTTCTGAAGGGGAATCTTATATAAAATTAGCCAAACATTTACGGAGTGCTTTTGATTTGCGTTTACCAAAAGGGACTTGGCTACAAGTTGTGGGGACAAAACAATACAACGCCAAAAAAGATCAGGTAACATTGGTAGCGGAACGAGTTATGGCTGCAAGTGATAGTGTAATCACATTAGCACAGCCAAGTCTAGCTAAAACAAAAACAGACAAAATGCAAACAATTCTAGTTTGTCAAAAATCTGATTGTATGAAACGCGGTGGTAAAGCTTTGTGTCAAGCTTTGGAGTTGGAGTTAAAAAATAGCGGTTTAGAAAATTCAGTCGCTATTAAAGGTACTGGCTGTATGAAGAACTGTAAAGCTGGTCCTAATTTAGTTATGCCTGATAAATCTCGTTATAGTAAAATTAAATCTGAACAAGTCCCAACTTTAATAAATAAGCATTTTTCTGGGGAAATTCGGCAGAAAACGGAGGATATGGTGGTAAATATTCCCAGTTTTGTGGAGGTTTAGTGAATTAGTCTTCAAAGCATTGCTAATATATTCAGCAAGATACAGCACTTTTCTTTTTAAAGTACCACACCTCAATAGCCAAAAGGTCTATGGAACAAGGGTTATAGGATTTCGCTTTGTACCAGATAGTTGAGCA